>JBOFIZ010000547.1:0-3289 GCA_051650425.1 Bacteroidales bacterium | reverse complement strand
CGACACAGAACATTAATGCCCATAAAGCATACAAGCTTAAATCAGAATCAAGTATCCAAGTTGGGAATAATTTATAGAAGGAGCAGAATACCCCCACAACAAAAAACAATATAATAATAATACTTCCTCTCATTTTTGTTTTTTTGATGATTTGAATTTATGTAAGAATAAATAAAGCCCCCATGCACCAAGAACACTAACGCTCATTGCACCAAATGTTATGATTAATGCATCAATGCCTATTGTCCCCATTCCTTTCATAATTGTATCATTATTACCTACAGAGATTCCTAACAAAAAAAGCAGAAGCCATATTAATGGCGTTATTAATTTATGTATTTTCTGAATTCCGTGATTCCGGAATATATAACCTAAAAAAGCGCCGGATAACATTAAGAGTATGACTGTAAACATAATATAAAGCAAAAAACCGGACCTGCTTTTATAGATAGCCTCTTACAGGCCCGGTCTTGGAAAAGAGTGTTTATTTATTGAGAAATCTTGTCGTTCGAAATAATTTCTATGAATGGAATCGGATAAAAATTATTCTTGTCGGGATTAAATTCATTCCGTCCCACAGCACTTAAGGCTTCTTTTACTTTACCCCACCGTCTCAAATCATAAAAACGATAGTTTTCGAGCGGAAATTCCAAAATACGTTCATGTTCAATCTGAGATCTTACATCTTCTTGTGATGTCCCTTTCATTGCAGGCATATCTGCACGTTCACGGACTTGATTAATATATGGTATCGCTTCAGATGTCCGACCTAATTCATTTAATGCCTCTGCAAGCATTAACAGTACATTAGAATATCTCATTAGCGGGATATTAACTGCTGTCCGGGACATTTCCAGTTCTTCCATTGTAGCTGGCATGAATTTTCGGAAAGCAGGCCTGTTATAGGGGACTCCTTCTGAATTCTGGAACCAGTCATTATAATCATAGCCATATACTTTTCCTGTACCATCATTAAAATACGGATCCTGGAAGAATATCGTTGCATATAAACGTGAATCATATCCTCCTGTAGCAGATGTTTTTCCCTCTTTCATATACTCATCAAGTAAACTTTGACTTGGTAAAATTTCATCCCATCCCCAAAGCTCACTTACACCAATCCATCTATGCAAAGCCGTACGATAATAAGCTCCATTATCACTGGACATTGAGAATTGAAGTTCAAAAATTGATTCTTTTGAATTCTTATTCTTTCCATTAAACATGCTTAGAAAATCTTTAACCAACTCGTATCCTTCTACTTTATTCAAAGATTCGACTGCTGCAGTTAAGAATTCTTCTTTACGAGCTGGTTCTTCATAAGCCCGAGTCAAATAAATCCATCCCAGATAAGAGTAGGCTGCACCTTTTGTTGCTCGTCCTATTTGATCAGTAGACTGAGAAGCTGGAAGAGATGTAGCATCAACTAAATCCTTAATTATAAAATCCCAAGCTTCGGTCCGTAAAGATATCTCTTTACTTAAATCACCTTGGGAGGTTATATATTTATCTCGAACAATAATCTGGTTCCAGTTCATTAACAGTTTGGTATGATAAAATGCCCGCAGAAACTTTGCCTCTTGTATTATCTGATGTTTATCTGAATCAGAAATATTTGGTGCCGGAATTTCAGCGACTTTTTCTATAACCTGATTACAATAACTTATGCCTGAATAGTTATCCTGCCAATACATAGAAAACTGAGAATTTCCATTCGTATAATTGAAAAAGGCTAATTCGGTCCAGTTTTGGTAATTAAGAGCATCAGTGCCCATATTTATAATATCTTCTCTATAGGCCTCAACAGGCCAATGTATTTCTGCAAAGCCCCATACATCTGTAGAAGATTCCATTTTTGAATAAGCTGCAGCCAAACCAGCCTCAGCATCTGATTTATTTCGCCAGAAAGACGATGACGTTAGTTGATCGGGTGACTCAACGGTGAGAAAATCTTCACATGACGTGATGCTCATAACAGACAAACAAACGGATAATGACAATAATATCTTTTTCATAGATTTTCAGATTTTAATTAATTAGAATACAAGTTGTAAGCCGACTACATAAGTTCTGTTAAACGGATAAATCAAATTATCAATACCCGAATTCAATACACTTGCCCTTGAAAACTCCGGATCAACACCACTATAATTAGTCCATGTCCATAAGTTTTCTCCGCTTACATAAAAACGTAAACTTTCAATCCAGGCTTTCTTCAAAATTACTGAAGGTAAAGAATAACCTAATTGTATCTGACGCATACGTATAAAATTACCATTTTCAAGGAAACGATCCGACTCTCGGGCATTTCCGTTTTTATCCTGAAGAACTGCTCTTGGTACACTCGTATTCCTATTCTCCGGAGTCCATGCATTTAAGGTCGATTTTAAGAAGTTCGTTCCTGAAGCCATCCCTTCATAGAAATATCTGTTTCCATTATAAATCTTATGTCCCCAGGCACTTCCAAAAACAACCGAAAAATCGAAACCTTTATAACTTAAACCAAGATTCAGATTTGCCTCAACTTTTGGTATACCTGTCCCACAAAATACCTGATCGTCTGTATTAATTTCGCCATCTCCATTTACATCTATAAAACGTATATCTCCAGGTTTTGCATTTGGCTGTAATAGACCTTTTTCTCCTTTATGTGCGTTTACTTCCTCCATTGTTTGAAAAATACCATCTGACTTATATAGATAAAATGCACCTATCGGTCTTCCTACACGAGTTTGGGTTGGGAAATGTTCAGATCCATATTTAAGACCTTCTCCATATAAAATCTGATCATCTGATGCCAAACTCAGAACTTTATTGTTCACTGTTGTCAGATTAAAACCCACATTATATTCGAAACTATTAATCCGATCTACCCAGTTTACTTCGAATTCAATACCACTATTCTTAATTTTACCTACATTCAAAGTTGGATCCCATAATCCGGCTGATGGGGGCATTTTCTTTGTAATCAGCAAATCTTCTGTTTTATTATAATAGTAATTGATGCTACCATACAATCTATTTGATAGAAACCCATAATCCAAACCTATATTTTTGGTATCAGTCGTTTCCCATTTCAAATTACGATTCTCCAGACCCGGAGCAATACTTCCCGGCCATGGATTTTCACCTGAACCTTGGACATAACCCATATACAGGCTATTGTAAGTTTTTATCAAAGCTAAGAAGTCATAATATCCCAAAGCTCCTTCATTCCCTAAACGACCCCAACTACCTCTTAATTTCAGATTAGATACGATATCTGTTTCTGGAAAAAAAGCTTCTTCTG
>JBOFIZ010000546.1:0-2955 GCA_051650425.1 Bacteroidales bacterium | reverse complement strand
GAGAAGGGTTATGTCACTTTAGCATTTGACCACAGAACATATGGTGAAAGTGGTGGTATGCCTCGAGGCATGGAAAATGCTCCGATGAAAGTGGAAGATATTAAAAATGCAATTAGCTTCATCCGTTCTATTCCAGGTGTTGATGATGAGCGAGTTGCTGAACTAGGATTATGTTCTGGTGCTGGTTACGGTCTTCAAACTGCCTATCAAGATTCACGAGTAAAATCGCTAGCTGTTGTTAGCGCCTTTATTGACTTCACTGATTATGGCATGGGTGGCGCAACTCAATATGCAAACATGCTCAACGGCTCCCCTGTTAAGCAATATCAACAGCAAATTAAATGGGCTAGTGATGCTCGTCAAAAATACTTTGAAACCGGTGAGGTACTCTATGTAGATGGGATCCCTGCTGCAGGTTCTGGTCTTGGTGAATTCTGGGATCAAGCTGCAGATTACTACCGAAATAGCAAGCGCGGTGGTGCCGTAGCAACATACACCCCCAAGAGAGCAGCTATCTCATTAGATTCAAGATATGCATTTAACCCAACTGAACACATTGAATTACTTGAAGGAAAGCCATTTATGGCGATCATTGGGTCAGAGGCATTGTCTGCTCCATTTAGTAAAATTGCTGTGGAACGTGCAAAACAGAAAAAAATTGATGCCACACTTTTTACCATCAAAGGTGCTGGTCACTTTGACCTGTATGACCAAGATAAGTATGTTAATCAGGCTGTTATAAAACTTGATGAATTTTATAAAAAGACCATTTTTTAACTACATATAGTACCATTGCCCTAACTAAGTCGTTGTTTTTATAACCTCTCAGATGAATTGTTTGGGAGGTTCTTTTTTCTATAGCCTAAGGCTATGGGTATCATTGGCAAACGGTATTTTATTAATGACACCATGCTATGTACTCTATCGTTAATAAAGTGGAGGGAAATATGGTTGATATTAGACTGTTACGTTTGTTTATAGCTATCTATGAAGAAAAAAACTTAACTCTTGCTGCGGAAAAATGTCACATTACGCAGCCATCCATATCTGCCGCATTGAAACAACTTGAGGAACTACTTGGCAACGATCTTTTTTTACGAGATAAAAAGGGAGTTCAACCACTTAACAGTGCCCACGAGTTATATCCTCACGCAAAGCGTCTTGTGAATGACAGCGCTACAATCTCAACTTTATTCATGTCAAAGGCAACAACACCTAAAATAAGTGTTGGGGTCTGCAACTCCATCAGTAAATATAAAACTGCGACAACACTTTCTCATTTAGAACGTTTGGCACCTAATTGCCATTTTATTTTGACCTCATCAGATAAATCTGATTGCAGAATTGGATTCGAAAAAGACAAAAATGATACTGATCTATTTATCCCGTTATGGGAAGAGAAGTTTGTTTTTGTTACAAAAGAGAACATTTCAGCACCAAGTAAAATCGAAGATTTTTATCACTTAGATTTTATAGAGTGCCCCAGTTGTGAAGTTCACCAAGAAGTGCTCGGATTAATATCATCAAAGAACATTGCATTGAACATTGTGTCTACAGCAGAAACAAAGGAACAGGCTTTTTTGTTAGCTCTTGCGGGTTTAGGTAGTTGCTTCCTTCCTATGGGACTAGTTGAAAAAGTATCAGACATAAACGTTTTTGATATTAATCTCCCCATTAGAGGTCGAAGCGTAGGGCTATGTATGCCATCCCATCAAGCGATAAACCCAGTACTAAAAAAAATACGAAGCGATGCAAAATTAATTTCTATAGAAAACATTTAATAATTCACATAAATTCAATATAAAATGGGGAAAGCTATGATAACAATCAAATCAAAAATCAGTTTTTATAGCCAAGAAAACAAACTAATTGGATATCTATATCAACCTGACAACATTGTGGATAATGAAGTACGATCTACGATTCTTCTTGTCCCACCTCAAGCCGGTGTTAAAGAGCAAACTGTTGATGAGTATGCTCAGCGATTATCTGCACATGGTTTTATTTGCCTGACATTTGATCATGCAACTTTTGGTGACAGTGAAGGTGAACCCAGATTCTATGAAAATCCATATAATAAGTCAGAAGATATTTCTGCAGCAGTTACCTACTTATCAACATTAGATATAGTTGATAAAAAATCAATTTTTGGTTTAGGAATCTGCTCCGGCGGAGGATACTTATCACATACAGCTGTTACCGATAGAAGAATATCAAAAGTTGCAACCGTAAATGCGTACTTCGATCATCGAGGTTTTTATCGCAGCTTATTCTCTCAAAAGAATTTAGATGAATTACTCTCATCAGTAAATAATGCTAGATTACAATTTGTAAATGGTGAGGCGATTTCATATTTACCGCATGCGCCAGAAAACTGCACGCCTGACATGCCGAAACTATTTCAAGAGTTTTATGAATATTATATGACAGACCGGGGAATAAAAGGAAAGTACGAGAGTAAATTTTTACCATGGAGCTATGAGAAGCTATTGACATTTTCAGCGCTAGATAACGCGAAATTTTTAGCGCCAACGCCACTACTCATGATAATTGGTGAGTTAGCAGGCTCTAAAAATGAGAGTGAACAAATGTATAAAGAAGCAAGTGAGCCTAAAGAACTATTCGAAATAGGTGGCGCCAACCACATTGATCTCTATGACAAAAGCATATTTGTTGAAAGAGCAATCGATAAACTGATAGCATTTTATCGTTCATAGCATATCGAACATGAAATAACCCCCCTATTTTTATTCTCTGATACTTTGCCAATACCGGACTAACACCGGTATTGGCTGTGTGTTTAAATAACATTTACGTTAAATATAAAGCTCGTCAGTTTTGGATTTTCGTATTTAATTTAACACTGACCACAATTAAGCATTTCCACTGTTTTACCATTTTTGTTGTGCATTGATGTCACAGAACTCCGTAACCTCCCTCCCCCGCCAGCAAGCG
>JBOFIZ010000545.1:0-3993 GCA_051650425.1 Bacteroidales bacterium | reverse complement strand
CTTTAGGAGTTTATCCGTACTTTCGTCAAATCGAGAGCGATCAGGATACAGAGGTATTGATGAATGGCCGTAAAGTCCTAATGTTTGGTTCAAATAGTTATTTAGGGCTGACGAATCACCCGAAGATTAAAGAAGCAGCAATCGCAGCAACAAAAAAATATGGAACCGGATGTGCCGGTTCTCGTTTTTTGAACGGAACACTTGATCTTCATATTGAATTAGAACAAAAACTAGCCGAATTTGTAGGTAAAGAAGAAGCAATCATCTACTCAACAGGATTTCAGGTAAATCTAGGGGTTGTATCTTGTTTAACTGGGCGTCAGGATTATGTTATCTGGGATGAATTGGATCATGCTTCTATTATCGAGGGTCGTCGTTTATCATTCTCAAACTCTATTAAGTTCAAACACAATGATATGAATTCATTGGAAAAAGTGTTAGAACGTTGTGAAAGTGATAAAGTAAAACTTATAGTCGTTGATGGCGTTTTCAGTATGGAGGGGGATGTTGCTCCATTACAGGATATCGTTGCTCTTGCTAAGAAATACGATGCTGCTGTAATGGTAGATGAAGCTCACTCTTTAGGAGTATTCGGACCAAACGGACAAGGTTTGTGTTATTCAGAAGGGGTAACAAAAGATGTAGACTTAATCATGGGAACTTTCAGTAAATCATTTGCCTCTTTAGGCGGGTTTATTGCTTGTGATTCAGTAACAGCAAACTATTTGAGACACAACTCACGTTCTTACATCTTCAGTGCAAGTATTACGCCTGCTTCTACAGCTGCGGCAATGGCTGCATTAGAGATTATGAAAAGTGAACCGGAACGCTTTGAGCACTTATGGGAACTGACTCGTTACACAATTGAGCGATTTAAAGAAATCGGATGCGAAGTTGGACATACATCAACACCGATCATTCCTTTATTTGTTCGTGATAACGAAAAGACATTCATAGTGACTAAAAAGCTATTTGATGATGGAATTTTTGTAAATCCGGTAGTTTCTCCGGCGGTTGCTCCATCAGATACGTTAATTCGTTTCTCTTTAATGGCAACTCATACAAAACAACAAGTTGACTATGCGATTGAAATGATTGAAAAACATTTCAAACTATTGGGTATTATCAATAAATAATATCAATATAAAGGATTGAAAAAGGGGAATATCTTCGGGTATTCCCCTTTTTCTTTGAACCAAAGCAAGCTTTTGTGTGTCTTATTTAAAAATAGAAAATAGCATATCTTATGGATTGGTTTTTTGAAATATTAGGATCAAATGATGTCGATTTCAAAGTTTCATTATTCAGATTGTTTATGAGTTTAGCTTTGGGAGCCTTAGTGGGTATGGAAAGACAACATCGTAAACAACCTGCCGGATTTCGGACATTCTCATTGATTACGACAGGTACAACCTTAATGATGCTTATATCTATACATATCGGCGTCAAATATGGCGGAGACTCAGCTCGTCTTGCAGCTCAAGTAATTTCCGGAATTGGTTTTCTGGGTGCCGGTGCAATCATACAAAGCAAAGGAACGATTAAGGGTATGACTACAGCTTCCAGTATATGGGCAATGGCTGCTGTCGGACTGGCTGTCGGAGAAGGTATGTATATTGAAGGTTTAATCGGAACGCTTTTTGTCTTGTTTATATTAATCAGTTTGGAGCGATTCGAGAAGAAAGCCGGAATAGAATGGGTTCCTAGAACTCTTGAAATCGAATTTTCGACCTTAGATATTCCATTTGATGAGGTGAAAGCGTTTCTAAAATCAGCAGGACTTGAAACCCATTATACCGGATTCGAACAAAATATAAATGAAGGCAAGACTATTATTCAGTTTATGATTTTTCTGAAGTTGCGAAATAACTATCAGAAAACATTTAATGCAATCAAAGATCTTCCTAATGTCAGTAGTGTAAAAGTATATTCTTGATTATTCTTCAGAAGGAAATAAATCAAAGGGCTGATGACCATCTTCATTAAGTAAGGTTGTATCAGCTCCTGCTTGTATTAATAACTGAGCAATTTCAACTTCAGAATTCTCGAAGGCATAGTGCAATGCGGAATTTCCGAAATTATCCTGATGATCAATATTTACCTGTTTTTCTAATAATAACTTCACACCCTCTTTAAAGGCATTCCCCGCAGCAAATATGATTGCTGTCCGGCCATTGTAATCCTCTGCTTCCAGATCCGGATGTGCCCCCAGAACAAGAGATATCAGATTCGTGGCATTATCTGCGCAAACAGCATGTAACGGAGTTGTCAGATAATTATCGTAACAATCAATATCGGCCTGATTAGTTAACAATAGATCTATAATCTCAACATTCTGGATAGCAATAGCATGATGTAATGCTGTATTTCCAAATTTATCCTTTTTGTTGATGTCTGTAATTACAGTTAATGCTTCTTTTGCCAGCTCAATATCGTTTAGCAATACAGCTTTATGAAGTAAACTGCCTACCTCTGCACCATGAGTTATTAACAATCTGGACATATCTGTTGAAAACATACCAGTCTCGATGGCAATGTAAAGCGGAGTATATCCTGTATTTGATTTTGCATTAACATCACAACCCATCTCGATTAAGAACTTCATGATGTCAATGGCACCATGTTCGGCTGCATGATGAAGTAAAATCCATCCATTCTCATCTTTTTCAGAATTGAGAAAATTTACTTCCTGAGTTCTAGCTAATTCAATAAATTCATTGGTTTGTCCATTTTGAATTAGAGAAATTAAATTGTCGTACATAAAATAATCGAATAAAATATCTGCAAAGATACGTTTGTTTGATTAAACGATGTATGAAAGGTTTATTTTGTAAGATAATATTTTTAAATTTGCGCACAGGTGAAAAAACTATGTTTGAAAAATACACAGAACTAACAATAAACTTATTACCTATATAATACAATATTAAGACTAATGAAACATACACATCTTTTGGCCATGTTTGTACCTCTTGTAGGAGCGAACGTCTCTTGTGCAACAAAGAAGGAGGAACCTAAAAAACCGATGAACATCTTGTATATAATGACAGATGATCACTCTTATCAAACTATATCAGCTTATGATAACCGCTACTTAAAAACGCCAAATCTGGATCGTATAGCGAATGAAGGTGTCAGATTTGATAATGCGTATGTAGGAAATTCAATCAGTGGACCGAGCCGCGCTATTATGTTGACCGGAAAATTCAGCCATAAAAATGGATTTAAAGGCAACAGCGATGTCTTCGACGGTTCTCAGCAAACTTATCCGAAATTACTGCAGCAGGCAGGTTATGAAACAGCAGTTGTTGGTAAATGGCATTTAGTGTCTGAACCTACAGGATTTGATTATTGGAATATTCTCCCTGGTCAGGGTATTTACTATAATCCCTACTTCAATGAAATGGGAGATAAAAAGCGAATTAATGGTTATGCTACTACTGTAACAACCGATATAGCTCTTGACTGGCTTGAAAATAAAAGAACAAAAGAAAAACCATTCTGTTTGTTATTACATCATAAGGCACCACACAGAACTTGGATGCCTGATACGACAGAGTTGAATGCAACGTCTTGGGAAGAAGAAAAGCAATTTCCATTGCCGGATACATTCTACGATAACTATGACGGTCGGATGGCCGCTCAGAAACAAAAAATGAGTATCGAGAAAGATATGCATGAAGTGTACGATCTGAAGATGGTTGATGATGAAATTGTGACACCTCAGAAATGGATGGATGAAGGAGGTAAAAATAACTATGAACACATGGATTCAGCGCAGGCTGCAGCATGGGATAAATATTACAATCCTATTATTGCAGACTTTAAGGCTAAGAAACGTACCGGGAAGGAATTAACAGAATGGAAATTCCAACGCTACATGAATGATTACGTAAAATGTATAAATTCATTAGATAATAATATCGGACGTGTTCTGGATTATCTTGAACAAGAAGGTTTGTTGGAAAATACATTGATCGTTTATACATCAGA
>JBOFIZ010000544.1:0-1146 GCA_051650425.1 Bacteroidales bacterium | reverse complement strand
TCGTGCTCGAAAGTAAGCAAAGAACCACAAATAAGAGGTTGTCCGAATTTGTTACCAAAGTCAGATGCTCCGTTTGATGCTTTAATTAAGATTTGTTCAGGTGTTTGGTATAACCATTTACGTTCAGGCATATCTTGTTCCCAGGAACGATTTGGTTCAGTACGAGGATAAGAAGTCATATAAACTGCAGTACCTGCGATAGGTAAGCTGGCTTTACCACCACCCAGACGGTCACGAATCTCACCACCTGTTCCGGTAGCAGCACCATTAAATGGTTCTACAGTTGTAGGGAAGTTATGTGTTTCGGCTTTAAGGGAAATTACCGTTTTAATATCTTTAATTTCGAAGAAATCCGGTTTGTCGGCAGAAGCCGGCGCAAATTGTTCTACTACAGGACCTTCGTTGAAAGCAACATTATCCTTATATGCAGATACAAGCCTGTTCGGATTGAATTCAGATGTTTTTTTGATTAGTTTGAATAGAGAAGATTCTTTTTCTTCACCGTCAATAACAAAAATACCATTAAAAATTTTGTGGCGGCAGTGTTCTGAGTTTACTTGTGAGAAGCCAAACACTTCACTATCGGTAAGCTTACGTCCGATGCGTTGGCTAACTTCATTGAGGTAGGAAATTTCGTCTTCGCTAAGCGCAAGACCTTCTTGTTGATTATAAGAGGCTATATCGTCTATGTAAACGATTGGTTCGGGTTGTTTTTCTATAGTAAAGATAGTCTGATTAAGACCTTCGTACATACGTTGTAACATCGGATCATGCTCAGCCGTTTTATCCTTAACAGGGAAAAACTCTTCAATGCGCAAGATGCCCGATAAACCCATATTTTGGGTTATCTCTACTGCGTTAGTACTCCAAGGAGTAATCATCTCTTTACGGGGACCGACAAACCAGCCTTCCAAATTGACACTTGATTCAGGCGTTGCTTCACTAAAAAGCCATACCAACTTCTGAATCTCCTCTTGAGACAAGTCATGATCAACGCCTACGGCGATCACTGACTGCGATGGGGTTCTAAAAAAACGAATCATTCTCTGTATTACAATATATGAGTTTTGAAACTTTCCAATCGATGCACAAAAGTAAGAAAAAAGGTGGAAAATACATCATGATCCGTTGTTTCTTATAGCTAAG
>JBOFIZ010000543.1:0-2885 GCA_051650425.1 Bacteroidales bacterium | reverse complement strand
TTTTGTCATTACATTTGTGCCCGAAACAATTAAATTTTTTGATGATGAAAAAAATCTTTTCATTAGTAGCATGTTCTTTAGTATCGCTATCAATGATGGCAGAAGGATATCAGGTGAATCTTCAGAGTGCTAAACAAGCAGGTATGGGTCACGTAGGGACATCTATGAAATTAGGAGCTGAAAGTATGCATTTCAATCCTGCAGGTTTGACCTCAATCAATAAAACGGTAGATTTGTCAGCAGGTGTATCCGGCGTATTTACGAATGCAAAATATAGAAATGGAGATTATTCGCATAAAGCAGATAATGAAGTAAGTACTCCGATGTACTTCTATGCAGGATTTAAAATCTATGATAATTTAGCAGCCGGTATCAGTGTAACAACACCTTATGGTAGCGGATTAAACTGGGGTAAAGATTGGGCAGGAGCTCATTTAGTTCAGGATATCAGCTTGAAATCATTTAACTTTCAACCGACTATTGCATGGAAACCAATTGATAAATTAAGCATTGGTGCAGGTTTAATGGTAATGACTGGTGATGTTGCTATTTCCAGAGCGTTACTTCCTCTTGGGTCTATGGGTGCATTGAACCCGGACTGGAAAGACGTTGTTCCTGTTTCTGCGACTTTGTCAGGTAAATCTAAACTAGGTGTTGGTTTTAATGTGGGAGCACAATATGAAATCAACGAGAAATTTACTGTAGGTGTTTCTTACCGCTCACGCGTAAAAATGAAAGTAAACTCAGGAACTGCAGAGCTGACATATGCGAGTGAAGCAATGAAGAAGCTGCTAGAAGCTACAGGTAAAGTACCCCCGTTAGATAAAGGAACATTCAAAGCATCTATGCCAATGCCTTCAAATTTGAATGCAGGGGTAACTTACAAACCAACAGATAAGATCACTTTGGTAGCAGAGTTGCAATTCGTAGGATGGGCTGCTTATGACTCACTGAACATTCGTTTCTCTGAAGAAGTATTGGGCGGATATGATATCAAAGCAGAAAAAAACTACCGCAATACCTTTATTTATCGTATTGGTGCACAGTTTAAAACGACAGATCGTTTAGATCTTCGTGTGGGTGCATATTATGATGAAACTCCGGTTCGCTCGTACTTATACAACCCAGAGACTCCGGGTATGAATAAGTTAGGTTTGACATGTGGTTTCTCATTCCGTCCATTAGAGAACTTCTCAATTGACGGTGCATTAACTTATACACATGGATTTGAAAGATTCGGTTCTTACCCGGATCCTACAGCTAAAGACAAACAATTCTCAGGTAAATATAAAGTATCGGCATTTACACCGACACTTGGTTTGTCATATCAATTCTAAGAAATAGTAAGCTACTATAATTAGCGAAAGAGGGAGATCTGATCAGGTCTCCCTCTTTTCTTTTTTGTGTATGTCTTAAAATTTAAAGGTTGGTTAGTGGCAAAGGTTTTAAAAATTAATACATTTGCAGGCATATACTTTAATAAATGAGATATGATGCTTTCTAAATATATTTATCTGGTTTTCGGATTATTGGCTTTCGTGGCCTGTGGTTCATCCTCATCTAAAACAACGGTTGATACAGTTAAAGAAGAACCGGCTCCAAAGGTTAATGTTCCGGCATTTAATGCAGACAGTGCTTATCAGTTTGTAAAAATACAGACGGATATGGGACCACGTGTACCTAACTCCGAAACGCATAAAAAAGCAGCTGGTATTTTGGCCGCAGAATTAAAAAGACATGGAGCTGATGTTAAAGTACAGGAGTTCGATGCATTGGCTTATAATCGTCAACTGCTTAAGGGTTACAATATTATCGGGTCTTATAATCCGGAATCATCCAATCGGATTTTACTTTTTGCGCATTGGGATACAAGACCTTATGCAGATGCTGATCCAAATAAAGCGAATCATAAAACCCCTATTGACGGAGCTAACGACGGCGCCAGTGGTGTAGGTGTATTACTTGAGTTGGCACGTCAGTTTGGAATGCAAAACCCAACGGTCGGAGTAGATATTCTTTTCTTTGATCTTGAAGATTTCGGAACACCTTATTTTGGAACTAATACAACCGGCGAAGAAGCTTATTGTCTGGGTTCGCAATATTGGGCAAAAAATCCCCATGAACGTGGATACAAAGCCCGTTATGGCATATTGTTGGATATGGTTGGCGATAAAAATGCCAAATTTTCGAAAGATAAGTATTCGATGCATTTTGCTCCTTCAATTGTGAATAAGGTATGGGAAACAGCTCAGAAGTTAGGTTACGGAAGTTACTTTGTGAATGAAACAGGTAGTTTTTTGACAGACGATCATATATATGTTAACCAATATGGCATTCCAGCTATTGATATAGTCGATTATGACAACGATCGCGAAAAGGGTTTTGCAGATAGCTGGCATACAAAAGACGATACAATTGAAAATATAGATCCTAAGACATTGAAAGCAGTTGGTCAGACTCTTCTTGAAGTTATATATTCAGAGAAATAAGTGACGATTTGTTTCTGTATATCCTTTATTTGTGATTATTGGAAGCAAAATGGCTGCTTTTGTAAGAAATTTGTATATTTGCTCGTCGAAAAGGAGGTGTCTGTTAAATCCTCCTTTTTTTGTGCTTCGTTCGGAAGCCCATTCGAATGCTACATATAAGTAAAACTAGATATTAGACAATGAACAAAATTGTTAGTAAAGAGTATTTCTCGGAACGCGTCGTGAAGCTGGTTATAGAAGCCCCGCTTATTGCACGCTCGCGTAAAGCAGGACACTTCGTTATCGTGAAGGTCGGAGAAAAAGGAGAACGTATTCCTTTAACAATTGCTGCGGCAGATGTGGAAAAAGGAACAATCACACTGGTTATTCAGAATGTAGGTAAATCCTCTGCTAAGA
>JBOFIZ010000542.1:0-32615 GCA_051650425.1 Bacteroidales bacterium | reverse complement strand
TTGGTGATACCGTAGTCGTTATGGAAAACGGCTCTCCCACCGACAAATACGCCGAAGACGGTACATACAATGTAACCGATGAATCAGGCGCAAAACACACACTCACGATTGCGGGCGGTGTGGTAACGGAACAGCAGTCGCAAAAAGATGAAGCATCTCCGCCTGCTGGTATGCCTAGCAATGAAGGCGAGGCGGTTGTGTCTGAATTGACCAACGTTGTTTCTGCCTTGCTAGAAAAGGTAAACACTGCGCAAAGCACAGCGACCGCCGCGCAAAACAAGGCAGATGAAGCAATGACAGAAGCCTTAAAGCTAAAGGAGGAAAACGAGAGCCTCCGAAAACTGCTTAGTAGTGTGAAAAGCACTAATACGCCGCCTGCATCAGGCGAGAAAAGGACAGAGGAAGTTAAAAAAGACCCTAACGACCTAACCTAATATGCTAAAGAATTTTCTATCACCGCTTAATGCAGAAACAAGAAAACTGGTTTTTGAGGCGGTTGCTAATACAGGCGAACTCATGAGGAAGGAAGGACTTTCCATGTCGAGAATTCGTCAATATTACCAAAACGCTATCAATATCGATATTAACCCGACAGACGGTTATGTCGCTAAGTTCATTCAGGAGTTTTTGCATAGGCTGTATTCGAGTGCAACGATAATCAGAGACGGACATGCTACATTGCGTAGTGGTGTAAAGTTCCTTGAGAAGAATTACAAGGTAGATGTAGGTGTAAAGTTTGGAGATGTAAATGATGATTTTACATCCGCTGATACACCTATTGATATAATCCCTGTAGAATACAGCACTGTGGCGTATTCTTGGCAAAACGTGGTAAACACCCGTTCTTTGCTTGGTTCTGGATTTACAGAGACATACGGACCTGGTGTAAGTGGCGAAGACACTTTGCCTGTGAAAGTTCTGCAGGCTATAATGGAGGATTTGGCAAGGAAAGTGCCTTATTACAACCAACTGTTGTTTTTCAGAGGCAAGACGCATGCTCCTATGTATGATTTCACACCAGAATACAAAGGGGCGGAACAGATTATTTTCGAGTCAAGCGCGTCGAAAAAGCTGAAAGTGCCTAACGTGCCCATCTTGGGTATTACGAACGCTGAAGGCTTCATTGCTTACCAAGTCGATACAAGCGACTTCAATAAGTTCGAAATTGGAGACGCACTCGAGGCGCGTGGTATTGTAGATAGCGGCGGCAATGTTGGCGCAAAACTGAATTCTCAGGTTTACAATGTTTTGCCGTACAGCGATGAGCGGACAACGCACATATTTATCGAGGAGAAAACGGCTCCCGATTTGCTTGTAACAAATATTCCGATTGCGGCAAATGGCATTTCGATTGGGTCGCCTGACTTGACAAACGCAAAAGCGTTTTACCTCAACACCGAGAATGTAGCAAACCAATTGTTGGCTATCTACAGGATTACTCCTGATTACCTGATTGAAAACGGGTTTAGGCTTTATATGCACGGTTCTACCTACAGGCAATTTGACATCAGCCAAGGCATTAGGCTAGGAGGCGACCTTGCAAAACAAGTCGAAAAGGTGCTCAAAGCGATTCCTATCGTGCAACAAAACAGCAGTTCCCCCCTCGTTGTTTTTGGCTCAACACCAGATAACTTTGTTATTGACGCAGATGACATGAGCGAAGAAAGTAATTTATTCGTGAATGATTTGCGTCCCAAAACAGGTGCTCGCAAAACACAATTCGAGCTTGCAATGAAAACAGGGGTAACATTCCCTAAGCCTGAAGAGACCATAATCCTTTCTCCTGCGTAATATGAGCGATTTTGATTTGAATAATGTTGTTTGCGCCTATAAAGGGGCGATAAAGGACGCAAGTGCTTGTGGCGAGGCGGTCGTGGCTGGTATTGAAGATGTGGCTATTCTATTTTCGCGCGCCCATGTTACAGGATATACCTACGCAACCCCGACTGTAGAGGGCGGGGCTGTTATCGGTCAAATATCCAAAGTGATTACAGCTGTGCAGTTTGGCTTTACCAAATCAGGCTCTATTCTGGTCGGTACAAATAACGACAAAGAAGGGGGGGGGATGTACGAAAACAATGCGCATAAACACGTGTTGAATTTCAAGGCTAAAAACCCTGGTGCAGTGGTAACCGACCGAATTGCAAAGATGTGCAAAACACCCGGTGGAGTCGTGGCTGTTGTGAAAACAAAGGCAGGTAGTGAGAATTACCGTATACTAGGACGTGTAGGGGGGCTTATGGTGGCTACAGCTACTAATGAATTCCATAACCAAGACACGCTCGGGGGATTTCAAGTGAATGGTGAAGCCGCTGCAACTGCATTTCCTGACTATTTGGGAGTGTGGAGCGGAACAGTTCCTGACCAAACTTGGGACGAAACACTTAGCGCAGAGCTGTTTAATAGCTTGCTTCGAAAGCAATGGTTTGACATCGCCAATATTGTGGCTGGTACGGTTACCACGATTCAAATGGATACCACAACTGTAGGGAACGCTGAAGTTGGTGAGAAAGTGGAATTCCGAAATATCGTGGGAACGATTAGCACAGCTTTGAATGGGTTAAGCTTTGCGATTTCCAAAATTGTAAACGAAACAACCTTCGAAATAGCTTTGGATACATCTGCGCTTGCTTACTCCAGCGGAGGCGAGGCGCGATAAAATTTGGGCGGATTCGCTCCGCCCCTATTTTTTTATTATGGCTACCATATTTTCCATTACAGAAGAGCAAAGAAGATACCTTACCAAAAACTTTTCGTTACGGTACGGTACGCCGCCCGTTTACGGTGTTGGGGGGTCGTGGTTACCATTTGGTACGCTTGACGATGAAACCTTTGATATGTTCCCCCAATACCTACAATGGGTTGCATTAGGTTCTGGTAGCCTAATGCGAGGAATAAATAAATATGCTACCTTTTTGTTTGGTGGTGGATTTGAAGACGAAATTTTTGCAAAAAGCGTAATAAATGACAAGGGACAAACTGCGAACAATCTACTCGCATCTGTCTGCGTCGATTATGCATTATACAAAAATGTCGCTTTACATATCGGGTATAATGGCTTGTGTCAAATAGCAAACATTTGGCGAACACCATTTGAAAGCGTTCGGATAGGTACACCGTTGCAAAATGGGGATATTTGCCACATGTTCGTTTTGCATAAATACGACAAATACCGAAAGGGTGGAATTATTCAATATATTCCAGAAAAATTCCATGTCTTCAATCCTGATTCGGAAACCGTGCGAGCGCAGATAGAGCAAAGTGGAGGAATGGTGTATAACCAAGAATCAGGGTGTATAGAAATGGCTTTCAAGGGGCAACTTTTGTACATGGAGTATGGAGATAACTTCAATCAGTACTACAGGACACCCCTGTATATACCATCTCTACAGGACGCAGAAAGCGAAGCCGCTTTGTCTCTTGGGATTGCAAGCGAGTTGCAAGGTGGTTGGGCTGGTAGGGTGCATATCAACAAAATAGGCACAGCAGAGCCGTCAAACGTCAAAAAAGAAGAGGATAAGGCTTTTTACGGAAATTCTTTGGGAGCAAATGGCAATCCTGCAATTATTGATTATTCTATAGATGCTGAATCCGCTACAAAAATAACCACTATTCCGCGCGAAAACCCAGCGGACGGTTATAGCTGGGTTTCCACTCATTTATCAGAAAGCATATTGCAGCATTTCAACGTCCCCGCGGACCTACTTGCTTTCAAGGAAGGTGCATCTATATTCAACAGCCCCGAGACTATAGCAAACCAACTTGCTTATTTGCAAAAAACAGAGCTATACAAGGGGCAGCAGGAGTTATCCCAAATGTTTGCGCGCATTTTCGCAAATTGGCACGGACAAAGTTTCACGAATTTCAATATCAAAAATTTCTCCTTATGAGTAATCAAGTTTTTAGAATCCTCAATACGTTTGGCTCAAGCGAATCCACTCAGGCGGTCGCAATACAGATAGCGCAACTTAGCTCAAGTGAACAACAAACTCTTATCGACGGGCTTGTTGCACAAGATGCTGGTACGATTTGGGTAAATTCAAATGGTGAACTTGTAATTTGGAACGGTACGCAGGAAAAAGTATTGGGCGCAGGCGGCGGTTCGGCGGTTGTGAACAACTACAGTACAGACGAGCAACCGTTTTACAATCCTGGTGGAACACAGCAGGCATATATCGGTGGCGCGCTTGTATATTGGCAAACATTCACAGGTGTAAGCGTAAATACACCGCCTGCTTCGGTTTTTGGCGTTATAACTGATTTGGGTAAAATCGTTTCTTTCGAGGCGACAAACGAAGCGACGGGTGAACCTAGCTTGGTGCAGGTGAAGAAATCAGGCAACAATCTAAGTGCATGCGCACTTGCTTTTAATGGCGACATTGTAGGCGACAGCGTATCATACCCCTCTAACCACACTATTACTGTTTGGTTTACCAAAACCGCCTAGCCTATGCTTTTTATCGATAAATCTACCTTTGCGTACCCGTATCCTACATTTTCGCCCAACTCCCCTATTGAATCAATAGGGGATAGTATATTTAGATTGCAAGATGTAAATGTAAGGGCTATCTTGACAAGCGATTTATACGAATCGGTTTTGGAGCAATACAGCACCATGCGGTTGCCTACTGCAATAATCACAGGTGCAACAACACAAATCGATTTCGATAATAGTGTCGATATAGAGGTCGGGGCTTCATTTATCCTGAGCGGATTAACAGGGACAATTAGCGCAATGAACGGAACGCGTGTTTTTGTAACTTCTGTTTTATCAAGCACTTCTGTGATTGTAAGTTACAATTCTACAGGCAAAACTTGGGATAGCGGAGGGAAAATCACATCGTTTTTATCGGAGGACAATTACTTGCTTTATCAAAAAATAGAGCCGTACCTTGTTTACGCCGCTTATGCAGATTGGCTTCATACGGGCAAGATAAAGACAACTGCGAGCGGTGCAATGATTCATAAAATTGGCGAGGGCGAACATCTGGATTCCAAAATCATTGGCGAAGCCTCTAACAAGTATGCGGGTTTTGCAGAAGATTACGCGAATAGATTGCGAGATTTTTTGAATAAGGAGGCGGATAAATACCCTGATTATAAGCCAAAAATAGAGATTGGGGCAAAAAGTGGGCAATCCACATCTATTGGTTTTAGGTTGAGAAATCGGAGAATGTAATGGAAATTACAATACAAGGCGAATACCTTGATTTGTCAGGCAACGAAAGTGTTCGTATTACAAAGCAGGGCAATAATCCTGAAAATTTGGAGTGTCAAACCGATTTCTCCAATACCTTTGTTTTGCCTCTTACTCCGCGCAATGATAGGATTTTAGGGTATCCGTCCAATTCTGTAACAAATCCAATAGCCCCCTATGAATTCGTACCATGTGATTTAACCGAAAACGGCGTAAGGTTATTTAGAAACCCTCGATTGCGTGTGGTGAAGGTGAATAGAAGCAACATCTCACAACCTACTGTAGAGTGTCAATTATTTGCAGGCACATTTGATTTTTTCAATAAAATCGGAGCTTTGACACTTCAAAACCTGGATATGTCTGCCTATAACCATGAGATGTTTTTTGGGCAAACACAGCAGGATAACACGTATAGCAACGGATATATTTACCCGCTAATTGACAGAGGGCTCGATGCTTTGAGTACAGAGGAGGGGCTTTATTCCTTATGGACTCCTGCTGTTTATGTGCTTGCTATCTTGCAACAAATATGCAATGATACTGAAATCGGTTTGTTGTTCAAAAACGGACTGCCAACTTCGCCTGCACCGATTGATAAATTGATATTGCCACATACGCAGGGGATACGACCTTGCATCAATGATATTGCCATAAATCACAGCGGGCGCGTGGTAAGCAACTTTAATGCAGACCATTTAGGCAACCTCTTGCCTGATTCGCAATGGCTTCGCTTTTCGAATGTTTTCAACGGCGTACCTACAGACCTGAAACCACCATTCAATACACCAGTCATTACATTTATCCTTGAACCGTTTGACGATGGAATATTTACCGCCCCGAACGCAGTTATTGGATATAAATGCCTTGTAGATAAATTGTTTGCCCGTGTTAGTGTATCCGTTGCATTAGGCAGTAGTGGATTTGATTCTATAATCTCTACCAAACTAAAGCATCTCGATAGCGACTTTGTAGAAATTGCCTCCTACGATTTTGGCGGAGTGCTTGGTAATTTCGATAAATTTCTTCGCCTGAATGAAGGTGATGAATTGCGAGTGGAAATTGTGGGTAACATTCGGTTTTCACCAAGTCAAAACAATTTGAGTTATTTCAAGGTAAATATCGTAGACCATGAAGCGGTGCGTATAGAACAATGGGAGATAGCCCCAAACCTTGCACCCGTAAATCAGAAAGAATTTCTCAAAGGTGTATTGAATTTTTACGGGCTTTACCCGTACTACAACGCCTTGACCAACACCCTTGAATTGATAGAATTCGATAAGATTTTGCAATTTGATGACTACCTTGACTTTACACAAAAAGTGGATTATTCCAAACAATCCGAGACATTTTTTGAATTTGGTTCTTTTGCTCAGGAAAACTACTTTTCTTGGAAGAATATAGAGAATCAAGGCGTATTATTCAATCCGAATAATTGGGCGGAAAAACAGAAAAATTATTATACATCGCCGCTATCTGTAATCCAAGAAAACGCTTTTGTAGGAGTAACTCCTCCCTCGCCAACACTAAAACTGGTTAGCTTTGAGGATACCACGCCTTCAGAAAGCAACCCTGCTCTGAAAGTTTACAAAGAAGTCAAAAATACGCCTACCATTGCAGTATTAGAAGATAGACTGGTAGGACTTGACTACACCAGACGGGTGTATGAAATAAATCCGTCCGTTATTACTAGGTCGATTGTCGAAGATGTGCACACTTGCTCGAGTAATGGTCTTGATTGGCAGTCGGTTATTTCCGAACATTTCAAGGCAGTTAGTGCACTATTGGATAAGAGTAGGAAAGAAGTCATTTATTTCAATCTGTCCCTTATTGATGTTCTTGCCATCGATTTTAGTAAACCGATTTATCTAGGTGAACCCTTCAATCGATTCTACTATTTATCAAAAATAACAGAGTTCTACTCACCTTACAAAAGCGTAAGATGCGAGCTTTACAGGATAGGCAACCCGCCAACATTTATAAGCGATGAAAACGAAAATATTATAGGGTCTGAAAACTTAGAAATTATCGGAGTATGATTTTCAACAAATACACCAAAGTTCCCATTATCACAGCTGTAACACCAGAGGCTTACATTTTAGTGATTCAGGGCGGCGCATGGAAAAGGGTTGCGTATAGTGATTTTATCACCACCATCGGATACACGCCTGAAAACGCGGCAAACAAAGGACAAGCAAACGGTTATGCGTCTTTGGGTTCAGATAGCAAAGTGCCCGCCTCGCAGTCGCAAGTTGCTTCTGTAGCGGGCAAAACAGGCGCAGTTTCGCTCGTTAAAGCAGATGTAGGGCTTGGTGATGTAGATAATACAAGCGACTTAAACAAGCCTATTTCAACCGCTACGCAAACCGCGTTAGATGCAAAGGCAAGCGCAGCGGTTGAGCAGACATGGACAGCAAAACAGATATTTATGGTTGCGCCGCAATTTGACAGCACGACAGCAAACGCCTTCTTAAAAGTGGATTCTGGAAAGCAGGTTACAAGTTACAATCCTGCGCGCGGGCAATTTGATATGACAACACCTGCGAACGTTACCACTGTGTCAAATGCCTACACCAAAGTATTAGGCACTACAGCCGCGTCCGAATTGCAGGATATAACGCACCCCACGAGCAATAGGCTTGTGATTGCGAATGCAGGAACTTATCGTATTTCAGTTAGCGGTTCGTTGCAAGCAAGCTCCAATAATAGAACATACGATATAGCGATATATCTAAACGGGATAACACGCCTCGCATCGCAGGGTTTTCGCGTAACGGTCGCTAATATGCCTTTTAACTTTGCTCTCGATAGGATAAAAACGTTAGCACAATCAGATTTCATAGAAATCTATGTACAAGAGCGGGGCAATAGCTCCACGATAACAACTCCAGACCTTAATCTAAATGTGATGCAACTTATATGATAGTATTTGTACCAATAAATCCGAATGGAGTCGAGGGACAACCATTTGTAAACGAGGCGGACGCTCTGGAATACATTGCAGGCTTAGCAAGTTGGACGGTTGGAAGTAAGAATATTCCAGATATTATACTTTTACCAGACTGGAATAAACTCGAGGAAGCCTGTTGGGGTAATCAGGCGTTTATATCATTCATTTTAAACAATGCTGTGCCTAATGGTTACACTACGCTGGTAGCCACAATACAAAATGGCAAAAGAGGCGAAGCAATACCAGCAACACTTGAAAAGTGTATCAATGAATTTATCGGGGTAACTTTTCCTTCTGAACATCTTTCTTTCTTAAATACAGCTTTATCGGACAATTATTTCCCTTTTACCATATAAAACACCCCGCTATCAATAACAGCGGGGTGTTCGGGAACTATCTTGAAACACAAATCTTAAATCTCTTGCAAATGTATTATTTTTATTTTACATTTGCAACAGTGAAGTAATTTTAAGTAACAAAAAGCGACCGTAAATCTCTCCTATTTTTTGGGAGATTTATTTTTTCAAATACTTGCATTTCTCATTTTATATTTTTATATTTGTGCTCGTTATTTGTTAATTTTTCCCATTTTTTATGAAGCAACTCCTTGCCTTATTCGCGCTTGTGTTGGCTTTTCTTGCCTACCAACCGCCCCCGCCTAAGATTCAGGCGAGCAATCCCAAGAGAAAGAAAGTTACAATGTTTTTTGCCACGACAGAGGCGCGCTTGACCAAGCCCGATTTCGCACCTATTGCAAACGAAGTCCCGAGACGATACCAAGCGATGTAATTATTATCGAAAAAAGCCCGCCTCCAAAGGAAGCGGGTTTTTAGTTTTGTTCAAACCTTTAATCAAAAACGTACGAGCTCTGGAGGTTGTCAAGGGTTTGAACCTTGCCTGCTTTCTGCGCGAAAAGCCGTGCACCTTACACCACAACCGACCTCCTTTGTTTGTCCCTTCAAAGGAGCGCAACTGCTGTCCCTATTTTGCACCACCTTTTGATGGACAGTTGCAATGCAAATATACGGATTATTTTCAAATATCCTCGCATTTGTAGTTTTCAAAAGTGAAATATTTTGTTTTGAGGAACAGCAAAACAAGCGCGAAAATATCCGTGTAGTTTTCGGCTTCGAAAGCCTGGATTTCTTCTTCCTTGCCTCCTTCGCCGAAACGAATCAATTTCGCCAAAAAGCCTTTTTCAATTCCAGACACCCGAACACACAAATCAGGCAAGTTAATGCAAATTGCCATAATCAAAACTTGGATAGATTCCAGAGAGTAGGCACATTCTTTTTGTGTGCAATCCCGAATATCCCAATAAGTAAGTTCAGGCACATCACCACCTACTATTAACCATTCACCGCCGCAATGCACCCAAACAAATTTTGATTTCAAGTTAGGGAAATACTTGGTTATCTTCTGCGCAACTTCAGGCGTTACCACGCCGAATTCCTTTGCATAATCGAGTACAGATTTCATATTTTATCAGGATTATTTAGAGACTGTAACTTTATTTGCGCCTGCAAATAAGCCCCTTGACATACGTTATCACAATATTGAATAACAGTATATTGATTGGGGGTTCGCACTACATTCAATTTGCCGCAATGCCTACAAACAAATTGGCGGATTTCTGGTTTCACTTGGTCTTTCATCGGTTTATCGGGTTTAGGTAAAAGAAAAATATTTTCACACTGTCCTGATTCACCCCGACGCGCTCCCAAGAAAACATCACTTTGCCGTTTTTGCCAAACTGCTTTTGCAAGGTTTTCCCGAGTCGCCTATCGAGGTCTTTTTTGGATAGTGCAACTTCGATGCGTGTCGAGTCGCCAATTACCGCGTTTGGGTCAATCGTTCGAGCGGTGGTTTGCGCAAAGTTCTGAACGAACATTTGCGGCGCGCACCCTGATAAGAGCAGGGCGAAAAAGATTAGGGGGTTTTTCATATTGAAAAGATTTTATTTTATACGCCTGTACACATACAATTAAATGATTGCTCATCAAAAATACTCGTTTGCAAAATAGGCTTGTTTGCTTCTTCGAGTAACCGTAGCACGCTTTTTTGACGATAATCAAACGTTCCGCCAAACCTAGCTTCTTTGTCCGCCCACCATTCCGCCTTTTTGGGGGCTTTTCGCAAAACAGCTATTTTTTGGCTGTATTTTTTTTGCCAACAAAAATCACAGTTTCCGTCTTCGGGCGCGATATTTAAATCGAACGGTTGTTTCCGCCAAAACCCGAGCACGTCTTTTTGAGTAATATAATGCCCAAAATCTTGCAACAAGGGATATATGTGATGCTCGTCATGCTTCATACCCACCGCCGAAATACGATTATTTTTCAAATCCTCATATCGAAAACCGATTGCGGTTATATAGTCATTGCTTCCGAAATACTCTTTTGCATACTTGTCTATGGGAATAGTTTTTAGGGCTTTAGAACAATACGGCGCAACGCTAGTAGGCACACCCCTAATTTCAGGTGTATTAAATTTCTCAATTACAGCATCGAATGGTTCGCCATTCCTACTAGCGTGCTCAAAATCTGTAACGTAGGCTTCAATACCTACTCCCTTTTCGAGGGCAACAACAGCTTCAGCCCAGACTATATTTAGCCCCCATTTTTTGTCCATTTTATGCACAAATTCGAGCGTTCCCTCGTTTTCCTTGCCTGTATTGGCAAATATGAAGAGTTTGTTATAATCCTTGTATTTAGGCGAATTTTGGACAATGTGCGCTACCATTCCAGAGGAGCGACCGCCCGAAACAGATATTACTAGATTTTTCATAATTTCATTCAATTTCATTCCAAACATCAAAAGCATTTTCAGGCAAGTAATTTCGCAATCCTTCACCCGAACCTTTCCAGAAAATGGTTACCATCTCCAAAGGCGAACTGGCGGTAACCACACAAGTAAATCCTCGTTTCAAGGATATAGCAAGTTTACTCAAATCCAAAAATGAAAAACTAGGTTTCACCTCGATAAGAAACATCTTGCCATTTGGCAGGATAACCTCGAAATCAGGATACCACGTTTTCGTTTTCCTGTCATCGGGTTCGCGCCGAAACACCCAACCGATTGCAGTGAAGAATTTAGCGTACCTACACTCGAGCGCGCTGTCGAACTTCATACCGTTCCATTCGCAGGGGTTCGGGGAGATGGTGTATTTTGTTGCCATAAACAAAATGGTTAGCCCCGATAATCGGATTCGAACCGATATTCTCCGTTCCCGTCGCTGTCCTATGCGATTAGCCCTTTCTGAGGGGTGTGGGTATCGGGGTTTTTGAATAAAACTACAACTGTCTAATATAGAACTCTAAATGAATTAAGCCTATACCAACAAAATCCTGCTCTTTACTGAAAATACCTAACTCTAGAAAATTTATAACATAATGATTCCAAAGAAGTTGCCATAAATCAATCTCATCGGTAAAATCTTCTCCTAGAGAGTTTTTTTTATTGATACAAATACGACGACCTCTTTTGCCCCATATCGTTAGAGAAAAGTTCAAATCTATAAGCACGATACACGCCTTTTTTTACTTCTGCCACATTATAAAGCCAGAAAAAGTTATGAAACATTGGTTCTTTTTTTTCGTTTGCTAAATTATGAAAATCAGGCAACCTAGTTGCTCTAGGATTCACAAAAAAGGGTTCAAATTCATTAGTATCCATTGTTTTTAGAAATTATGCCTTCGCCTGCTGTTGGGCAGGCAAGAGCGGGTTAGAATAAATTAGCCTGATTACAGATTGTCCCCGACATATCGGGCGTGGGTGCTAATTTCGATTTCGGCTTGGGGATATTTTCAAGTCCGCTTTTTGCGAAAAATTCATCGGTTATTTTGTAAAGCCCGATGTCGCAATATAGAATACTCCCACCTTCTAATCTGGTAAGATAGCGTTTTATCATAATCAGGCGATCTTTTTCGGCGCGGGCAACTTTGATAGATTTCTCGCCTGAGTAGTTTTCATTGTACCGATACCAGTCGGGGAATTGCGCCGCTATTTGCTCGAGTGTTGCGCCTTTTTCATTCAAAAGGTAGCGAAGTAACTCGTCTTGCTTATTGCTCATAACAAGGCTTGTTGGGTTGTTTTCGGTTTCTTCGCGTCTCGTATTTTTCGCGCCCGCTCCCGTATTTCAGGGTTATTCGGGACTGCGTAAACACCTGTTTTTACTTTGCAGAGAGAACCACTCTCTACCATTCGAGCAAGCGTAAGACCTACATAATGACTTGCATTGTGGTAATAACGCGCCCCGATATGCTCCACGATTTCAGCTTTCTTTACTACACCTCCTTTGTGTTGAATGAAGGCGAGAATCTTGTACTGGTTAGAGTTCGGCTTTTTCATTTCTCGATAACTTCAAAGTCGTAATTCTCGTACAGCTTCACCACCAGTCTGGCTAATCCCGTCGCAAAGCTGTCTTCGCGCGGAAATCCTGCCATCAGTGTAGCACCATCAGGCAGATGGTAATACGCGCCGCGCCCATACATACCAAACTCAAGGATAACATCGCTAAGAATAGGCGCGCCTTTGCGCCTCGCCTTGATTTTGGCAGGCAATAAAGGCAGTAGGTCATCGATAGTTAAGGCGGCAAAAAACATTTCACCTTCTTGTGAGATATCTATTCCATCCCCTACCAATACGTGTGCATTTGCAAAATCAGGGTGTATATCGTTTCGATTCACCAAGACATTACTCCCAAATTTGCAAGACCACCAAGAACCAATACAAGAAAAGCCAAATCTAATTCCGATATCAACCAACCGCTTCGCCTCGTAAGGGTTACACACACCGTATTCTTTTGCGATTCGGCGCGTTTGCTCGTCTGCTAATGCTGTCAAGTTAGCCATTACACACCTCCTACTCTTTGAACCAAACCAGTCTTTCAGAATACGCCGCTTCTGCGCTCGACAGAAGCGTGTCGAGAGTGCTTACGTGCCTAAACCACGTGAGAGACCATACACCGAAACCGTAAGCGCACATCGATAGCAAGGTAGCCACCAAAGGCATATAAGGCTCAAATTCAACCGTATAGGTCGGGCGTGGATTCTGCTCGCCTACATTCTTTGCGGATTCTCTGGTTTCAACCAAGTACAGCGTACCGCCTTGCACCGCGTCTTTTTTTAATACTTTCCTTGCCATACATTTTCAGTTATAGTAGAACAAAACAAAACCTTTGATTTTAGCCCGTTTTTAGGCGCGTAGCGAGTATTTCGGGGCGCGAGTTGTTATTGACGCCAAACAAGCTACACGCGCTAAATAAGGGTAAATTGTTTAATCATAGGTTTATGATGCAAAGATACATAACAGTTTTGTAATATCCTAATTTTTAGGAAAATATTTTTTTTCGTACGCATACAATAGGTCAAGTAAGTCTTTCCTTTTGAGCAACCCACGACCTTTGAAGAGATCGTAAAGTGCTAAAGCTTTCACGATACAACCTTGCTCCCTTGCGAAAACCAGCAGAGGAGCGACAAGCATACGTCCGTTCGCTACTAGGTTACAATCTCTTTTGAGCCTCTGCAATTCGGCAATAACAGCCTCCCGCTTTTCTTGCCTTTCCCTCGCCTTCTCTGGTGTGATTCGAGGTTTCTTAATTTTCTGCTCTTTTTCCATAGGACAAAGATAGGGCTATAAAAAATAAAATCCAAATAATTAGGAAAATATTTGCTTTTTTCATTTTCGCCTCGTAACTTTGCCCCATACAATCAGGTTCAATCGGTATGAAACGCGGCATAGGCAACCGCGTGTCATATCCTTGACTTTGACGGATATTCCGTCGCGCCCCGTGTTATAGGTTGCCTACCCTATTCGCGGGGCTTATTTTTTGTAGGCTTAAAAAGGATATGATAAACCCCAACCCATTCTTAGCACTCGATTTTGCTGTGCTCCCTGTAACTATCAGAGGTGGCGAAAAAAGCCCCGCATGTAGCAAAGAGGATGTTGCTAAATTGCAAATGAAGCAATTAGACAACATTGTATTCCGAGCAAATATCGGGATTTTTGCAGGGAAAGCCTCTGGTGGACTAGAGGTGCTCGACTTCGATACAAAATACGATACGACAGGCACGCTTTGGCAGGACTTTAAAGACCATTGCGAGATGGCTGATATAGATTTAGACAAATTCTATATTGTACAAACAATGTCGGGAGGGTATCACATTTACTACAGGTGCGAAAAAATTGAAGGAAACAAGAAAATAGCCCGCAAAGCAGATACAAGGCAGGCTATTATCGAGACGCGAGGAGAAGGCGGTTGGGTTGTTGCCCCCCCGACAAAGGGATATAGCGACATTTGTGGCAGCATTAGTTCTGTTCCTCGTATATCTATCGAGGAGCGCGAAAAACTTTGGGCTATCTGTAAACTATTCGATGAACTACCAGAAGAATTTATCGAAGACAAACAGAAGGAAAGAAAAGTGTATCAAGGGGGTAAAGAATCGCCCTTTGATGCGTGTAATCGGGAGAACCCTTTAAAGTGGCTTATCGATGCGGGCTGGAAACAACGCGGCATACGAGGAGAGACGGTTTATCTAATCCGACCTGGTTCTAATTCACGAACACCTCATGCAACCTTGCGACCTTATGGTGATACGTGGATTTTTTATTGCTTCTCGAGCAACGGCTACCCTTTCGATATGAAGGGTTATAATCCTGTTGGTGTATATTCAAAACTGACAAACATCACGGATAAGAAGGAATTGGCGAGGGCGTTGTCAGGCGAGGGTTTTGGGGAGTATCAGGAGAAAAAAAGTACTCCGCGAAAAGAGTATCGCCCGCGAGAAAAAAAGGGGGCGAGTGAAGGCGATTTTCCTTTCCATGTGTTTCCAGACGAAATCCAAACGCTTATAGAAGATTATAGCGAAAAGAGAGCCTTTTCAAAGGTCTTGCTGGCTAATTCTATCATGGCGGTTTTTAGCGGGGCTATCGGTCTTAATTATCGATACGAACTATCGAACGGCTGGGAGGGTTTTGCAAACCTTTACATGGTCATGGTTGGGAGGGCGTCTATATCAAAAAGCCCAACTATGAAATTTGCCATGAGTCCTATCATGGACTTGGAAAAGGATTGGTATGAATCGCATCAGTATCAATTTGCAGACTGGGAGGTCAGGAAGGCGAGTAATAAAAAGGGATTCTCAGAACCCGCACCTACGCGCCGAAAAATGATGCTAAATGATGCCACTATCGAGGCTCTTATAAAAATACACAGTGCAAATAAGAAGGGACTTATCCTTTTCAGAGACGAGTTGGCGGGGTGGCTGAACAGTTTTAATAATTATCGAGGCGGGTCAGGTGCTGACCAGCAAAATTACTTGTCTATTTGGGATAACGCGGCGGTATCAAATGAGAGGGCTGGTAGAGAGCAAGAGCAGTTTTTACCCGAATCGTACCTGACCATATTCGGAGGTATCCAGCCAAAAATCCTGAACGACTTCGCAAAGGGGAATAGGAAAGACGATGGTTTTTTGCTTCGATTCCTTTTCTGCTTTGCAGAAGAAGCTGAAAAACCAACACTTTGGACTGACTTATGCAAGAAGCCAAACGCAGAACTTTATCTGAAATACAAAGAGGCTGTGAAGTTTTATGGGTTTATGCCCAAAGAAGCCAATCCTATAACCTTGACATTTTCACCAGAAGCAGAGAGAGTTTGGTCAGTTTTTTATGATAAAAACAGAACAGACTTACACAAAACAGAGAATGAAGACCTTGCGAGCCTTACATCCAAACTGGAAAAATACACGACGCGACTCGCCTTACTATTGCAACTTATTGACAATGTGTATAGCGGCGACGTTTTCAACACGGTAATATCCGCGGATTCTATGCAGGGTGCTCTTGACCTTATTGCTTACTACAAAAGCAGCGCTATCAAGGCTTTGGATATTATCGAAGAGAATCAGGAAAGCGATGCACGATTGGCAGGGGCTATCGATTGGCGCAAGATTTTCGGCGAAGACGAAGAAGAGTTATCTACCTCCGAATTGGTTGCAAGGATATACGAACAAACGGGTAAATCGGAGCGTACAGCGAAGAGCGCAATAACTGCACACCTTACAAAAGTGCGACATGGCGTCTGGAAACTATAGCACTTTGCGCAATCAAAGTGCAAAAGTGCAAAAGTGCAAGTGTTTTTAAAGTGCAATAATGCAGACTATGCAAAGTGCATCTTAAGATATATATTTAAATATAATATAATTATTATATGTTACATTTGCACTATTCCAAGAAACATGGATACTAAAAACTTGCATTATCTCCAACCTTGTTGCACGATTGCATTTTTGCATTTTTGCATTTTCACTATCAAACCCACTGTTTTATGACCTTCAAATATCTTGCCCCTAACCTATCTCCAGAAGATGCGCGCCGAATTTATCGCGCCTTCGCCAAACTCTTGCACCCTGATGCGGCGGGAGGAAACAAAGAAGAATTTCAGAAACTACAGCAAGAGTATGAAACATTGCAAAATAACAGCAATACAGCCTCGTCATTGAACGCATTTAGTGATGACATACTAGAACGCTATACAATGTCATTCGGCAAATACAGGGGTTGTAAAATCTCAGATATACCGCTATCCTACTGCCAATGGTTGTTAGATAATGCAACCAACCTGACGACACTCATGGAGAGTCTGCTCAAAAAACGCATATCACACTGTTGGCAAAAAACAGATTTTTGAGCATTTTAGGCTTATGCAAACGTTTGCAAAAACAAAAACAAAATATATTTTCCTAATTATTAGGAAATTATATTTTTTTACCCTAACTTTGTAACATCAAATCGGGGCAAAAAGGAAAAACGCATCACCGCCCCAAAGGAACAAAGATGCGTGGGTATTATTCAAATAATAGAACTTATATGCAAAAGTACATTCTTTTCCTCTGGAAACCAATAGCGCGGCTTTTCGCCCGTACTTCGCCCAAAGCGCCCGTTACCCTGACCATTGAGCAGGCAATCACAACAAAGAAGCTGGTCCGCTTTTCATTCTGGAAAAAGGACAACACATGGCGAGATGCAATCGGGGTGCTAATCGGGACAAACAAGGCAGGAAACGTCCTGTTTGAAGATGCTGAAAATGATAATGCAATCCGTTCTTTCCGCCGCGAAAGTCTTATTACAGGCTTCGTAATAGCCTAAAACAATCGGGGAGACAACTCCCCAACCTTTCCTAATCTTTCACTCTAATTCACTTCAAAGTCATGGTAGTTTTTGCCCTCCCCGTTCACTTTTCTTTGTCTTGCATCAAAATAGCAAAAATCATATCCGCCCCGAGCAAAGCAAATGGCTACGTAGCAAGGTTCTTTGCTCGTGTCGGTGGCAAGTTGAAAGCGTACCGAATCCAGTTCGACGCGCTCCCTCCTATCGAAATGGAGTACACCAAAACAGAAACGGTTGAAAGTATGTCAGGCGGTACTTTTGATGGCTGGGAAACCCACGATGTTCCGTGCGAATGGTACGACCTTGATAGAAAGCAAGTCGCCGAATGTTGCTTAGCTTGGTTTCAGGATTGCGCAGAGCCTGTAGATAGGAAACGTAGGCGCGGCGGTTCAAAAAATTGGGGGCTGGAAAAAGCTCGAACCCTTTCGCGTGTTGCCACTTTCGCGCACTTCGCTTGGTTCAATAGGCTTGATATTATGTCGCTTGGTGATACTTTCCATGAGCGTGTCGAGAAAGCATCAGAGTTGTACGCTTCGCACCCGCTTGTAAAAATCCGCGAACGCGCCTCTGCTCGTTATGTGGATTTGAAAACGGAACGCCTCCGCGAAAGCCTTACGCAATCCGATAACCCCGAGCAGGCGGGCGAAAGTATGCAATCCGAAACGATGGAGACTACAGTACAAGCTGGACAATTTTACAAGAGTAAGAAAACAATCCCTGAAAAAGGATATAATTTTTTACGTATTGACCATATTGACAACGTTGATGGTGATTCATTTGTAGGGGCTACATTTCTTGTAGAGCATACAAAAAACTCTGGCTATTACTGTGATTGGGCATCAATTACAGTTGAAAACTACACTCTAATCCCCGAATCCGACGCGCCTGCCGAATTACGAACGAAATAACCCATTCCCTACGCAGACGGGGCAAAGTCTACATAATTTTCCTATGTTAGAGTGGCTCAAAGATAATTCTTGCATTATGGCAATCCCTGATTATTACGCTTATTCTGTACAAGAACAACAGGCTGTAATAGATGAATTTGCATCAAAAACAGGGTGTGATACTGGTAAAGTTTTCACCGAAATAGGCTGTGAAACATCTCGAAAGTACAAAAATACGTTTGCTGTTTACGCTAATTTGGCAAACTGCAAACAAGTGCCTGAAGGCACACAACACTTTAAAGGCTGGACAGTTTTTGAATGGCTAAATTATTAACGCGCGAACCCGACACGCGCACGGCTGTCGGGATTTTTTACTTCAAATCCGATGAACGAAGCATATCAGGCAACTATAGAGAAATGCGAAAAATCTCGCAAACTCGCAAAGGAATTGACTTAAGAGGTAAAACAAATGCAAGTCGCTTTTGATGCTGAATTAAAAGAACTTGAAAAAGAAACCAAATCAATCAGAACTACAAAACGCGAATCCGACGGCGCGTAATTGTCGGAAAAACATTTAACTTTAAATCGAAATGGAATTTTACAAAAACAGTATGCTGTGCCTAAATGGCAAATATTCTCATTTACTTGTAAAGACAGAAGGCAACAAAATAGTTTCTGTTCATAAAAAATTGTATGAGCAACCTGTCGAAAACGTTGCGCAGGAGGAATCGCAGAAACGTTTTTGGCAAAGAACATTGTTCGGCAAAGAAGCAAACAAAGAACACACATTTAATATTAGCAGATTTGAGAAAATAACTCGTTTGCAATACGATATTTTTTTATCGGAACTATTAACGACACCCACCAATGAAAACTGAAGACATAAAACAAAAACTCGCGACCCTGATTCATCAGGGGCAAATACCGCGAATAGGTACGACTCCCGAACGCCCTGATTTGTTTTTTGTGGGCGGTGAAACCTTTGAAGACCCGATTTTAGCTTTGCTAGGATTGCTTCTTATGTTAGACTTGGAACGCGAACGGAACGGCACACGTTCCGAAAAAACCTCTCAGAACGGCTCAGAATGCGAGTTTGTTATGGTTCAAAGAAGCGTAACAAAACTTGTAGAGCTACAGCAGGCGAGTAAAAGCGGGTTGGCTTATATGCTGGAGCAGGCGGAACGGATAGAAGAGAACTTGAAAGCGACAGTCAAAAACAACACTGAATTATCCGTTCTCAAAAACATTCAAGTTGGAATTGCCGCTTTCAAAGAAGGCAAGGAATTGACGAACAAAAAGAAACGAAAGAAATAATACCCAATCCATCGCACAACCTGATGCTTTGCAAAAAGGCTGTGTTTTTCTTCAAAAAGTTTGCGGAAAAATTGGGAGTATGCAAGATGTTTCGTATATTTGTGTATAATATTATTATTCAAATAAATTAAATTTTTTATCAAAATGGAAAATTTGGAATCTGTAAATTCGCAAGGCGTTGTAACAAAAACAGACTTGCAAGTGCAAGATGCGATTATCGGGGTTGATTTTGTTAAATCAATCGCTAACGCAATGGAGGCTTTGAAAAATGGCAAATTCGAGCGCGGGCTATCTATAGCAGGTGCGTATTATGAATTTAGCGAAAAAGGCGACTCTGTGCAAGGCATATTTGCAGGCATCAAAACTATTTACAAAAATGAAGGCGGTACTATAAAGCCTATTCATTGTGCAAGTTGGTTTGATGCTGAAGGCAAGTTATGGCTAAATGGGGGTGCGGCTTTTATCTCCAATTTCAGCACATTTGCAATAGGTCAAATGTTTGAAGCCACGTTCGTAGAAGCTAAAAAGAACGGGAAAAACGGCGTTACCAAGTTATTCAACATTGTTCCTTTGTACGAAGTTGAATAAACTGAAGGCTATGCAGGAGCTTTTGAAATCGCAAGGGCTTCTGCAAAACTTTGGAAAGGTTTCAAAAAAACCGAATCTAAAGATTGATAGCAGGGTAGCTGCGTTCGCTCAAAAAGCTGGCTTTATGACTTTTGAGCAAATGCAAAATTTGATTGCAGAAGAAGGTAAAGAAAAACAACTTCAGCAAATTTGGCAACCTTACGAGGGGCGCGAAAAACCTACGCATCTTAGCGGGTGGCTTTTGGGACATATCGACAAAATCAGGCAAGGCGGCAAAATCTGGATAAGCGAAAAGGCTTTTGATTTTGGCAAGGCGTTCGAGGAGTATCTGACTAAGAACACCATCGAAAAAACCGAACGATACCCAACACTCGATATTTCTGACTTTGACACGATTGCGCAATGCGCACGAAAAGCACGAGAAAGCGAATTGCTTATGGAGGCGGTCGGAGGGTGGGAACAACAAACCAAGCTCGATGGCGTTCGCTTTGGTTATCGAGTCAAAGGTAGAACCGATTTTATGAAGCCTGACAAAAGCCGTATAGTCGAACTCAAAACGACAAAGGCAAAAAGCAGAAACGAATTTATCAGGGCTTGCCACGATTTCGGATATTTTGCTCAAGGTTGGCTTTACTGCCAATTATCAGGCGCACCCCGATACACGATTATCGCTATCCCCAAGAACCCGAGTATTTACGGCTATTGGGAGGTCGAAATGACCGCCGAAAACTTTGTAGAAGGCGAAGCAACCATTGCTCGCCAAATTCAAAACCTTGTCTATTATGGCATCGAAAAACAATTTAAAGTATGCTAACCCGTGAATTATTGGACACATACAAGGCGAACCAACAAAGCATCGAGCCTATCGAGGCGGCGATAAAGCAATTAAATCTCCAAATCGCAGAACTCAAGGCGCGAAAAAAGCCGCTCGAGGAAAACAACGCAGAAATAGAGGAGGTTGCCCGCCAATATTTGGAACTCAAATCTATCGAGGAAAATAGAGATATTAAAAAGATAGAGGCGTTTGGGTATTCGGTATCTGCTCGCATTTCGGAATCTGTGAAAGTAACTAATGCTTCTGCCTTGCCTCCGCAATACGTGGAATTAACGCCGCTCAAAGCGGACATCAAAAAAGCCATCAAGGACTCGGGAGAACTGATTGAAGGGGCTGAAATTGAATACAAGGTAAACATAACCATCAAGGGCTAAAACCCTCCGCGCGCGGGCGGCGTTACGCCCGCTTTTTCTTCACTAAAACGACTTTGAACAATGGGAGATTATGCAGATTGGGATATTGAAGACCGAATTGACGGCAATCCATTGCCTTATGATTGCGGAAATCGCAAATCTGGTTATAAAAAACAGAATTTCAAGCCTGAAAAACAAAAAGGCTATACCAATCCAACCGGTATTTTATGGAAAATAAGGAACTATGCAAAGGCTGAAAAAGCGGTAAACGAGGAATTTACAGACATGGTAAATGAGTTTGCTCGAAACAATAGCTTTGAATGGGAGGATAGAAATAACGGCGCATCTCAAAGTGCTGTTATGTATATGTTCGTATGGAAGCGACGTGAAGCCTTCAAACAATACTTTGAGGCGTGTATTACACCAAGATAAACAAAATCTATGCACCACTTGCCACGATAACACAAAACGCCGTCAATCCGACGGCGTTTTTTGGTTCTGTGAAAGTTTTACAGAAGCTATTTTTTCTTGAGTATCTCGTAATTGATAACGGCTATTTTGCGAAGATACAATAATGTGTGGCTTACTGCCATACAGAAGGCGAGATTTGCCAAGCCGCTCATTATAATGACAATCGGGGCGGCTAATAACGGTGTGTCTGTGTATCTGTCCGATTCACTCATTTTGACCACGAGCACAAAGATTGCGAGTAGGATACTCAGGGCTAAGCCTACGATGCCTACGATTTTAAAAGTAGTGGCAATTTCAGACTTGACCACGAATTTATCGAAGTCATCAGGGAATTGGTTTTGTTCGTTGTACATGAAGTAATCGGTTTGGTGAACGATGGGCGCAATTTCGCGCGCCCGTGTCGTAACTCCAAATTATTTCTTTGCGAGGCGAGCAAAGAACGCAGTTTTGAGTAGGCGCAAAGCGTAGGCGAGGAGGTTATAAAGTAGAGTCGGAGCTGGGAGCATCTTGAGGGTTTAGTTCTATAAGTTTTGTCAATCGGTAAATGTTTGGTTTCGTGGGTGTAAACACGATAACATTTGTATTGGAGTTGCTAAATATAAGTGCGTTGACTACATTTTGTAGCTCCATGATAGCTTGTGCGTTTTGCATGTCATTGTAGTATGCTCTATCAAAGGCGGCAATCGTTTCCTTTGAAAACTTCAGGTACTCTACTGCCGTCCTTTCAGTTTGGGAGGTTAATTTTACGATTGCATTTGTGTTTCCATCGACAGAAACCGCCAAATGATTGATAGCTGTTTCGAGGCGAGCATTGGTATTGATTTGAGCTATCTGCATTTCGGTCTGATTTTTTTCCATTGCACGCCTATCCTCCGCTTGTATTCGCATAAACTTTTGCTGGTTATTGTTTGTCAATACCATCGATATAATAAGCGATGCAAGTAAAAAAAAACCGATACAACCTATAGCCACCCATTCCATTACCCCTCCTTTTTTGTAACCTCGAGATGAACCGCCAATCGATACGCCCGCTCCAGCTCTAGCCACGCATTTTGTTTTGCCATGTGTAGCGTAGGGAGTTCATCACCAATAGGCGAATGTGTGCCTGTGATTCTGTAGCCTGATTTTAGCTCGATAACCCAAAGGGCTACACCAAAAACGATTTTGCCGTTTTCTTCTGAAATCTCTTTTTCAAGGCAGTCCCAAGTTATGGGAGGGGTTGGGGTAATTTGCATAAGCCAATTTTTTTCACAATTTTAATATTTTTTTTGACTTTCTCCAAAAAAATATTATTTTTGCCACGTGGCAAAGTCTGATGTTCGTCTTATTATAGAAAAACTATGCCCCCTCGATAGGCTGGAAGCTATACTAGGCAAAGTTGTAGATAGAGCGGAAGAGGGAGACATGAGGGCTATTGGTATATTGCTCAAGGTATATTCCGAAAAAGAATCGGGACAACTCGGGCTTTTTCCCAAAGATAACAATCTGACTTGTAATGCTCGTTTTCAAGATTATGGTTATGGGGGTTAATTTTGATTTCAATAAAATCTTTGCCCCTGTATTCAAAACCGATGCAAGGTATATAGATATTTGCGGCGGGCGCGGGCGGGGTGGAAGTCATTTTGCAACGGATTACGCGCTATTTCTGATGCTTACGAGTAAGTATTTTCGCGGCGTATTTATGCGAGAAGTATTCGCAGATATTCGACTATCACTGTTCCAAGATTTCAAGGATAGGATAGAAGAAAAAGAAAAGCAAATCGAAGGCTTTGGAAATCTGTTTGATATAAACGAAAGTCGCATGGTGATAACCTGCAAAAAAAATGGCAACAGTATTATTTCTAAAGGGTTCAAAAAGTCGCAAAGCAGTAGAACAGCAAATACAAAAAGTTTGGCGGGGTGCACCCATGTAATTATCGAAGAGTGTGAAGAGGTGGATTATAGTGCATTTACGCAGTTAGATGCAAGTTTGCGAACCACAAAATCGGAGGTACAAATCATCAGGGTGTTTAATCCTCCGCACAAAAATCATTGGCTTATTCGCGAATATTACCGCCTCGAGGAGAGTGGGCAAGAAGGGTTTTACAAGTGGGTGCCTAGGCGAGATAAAAAGAAACTACACCATTTCTTTGCGACATACAAGGACAATATTCGAAACATAAACCCCTCAACGGTTGAAATTTTCGAAGATTACAAACGGACTGATTCCGATTACTATTACACCATGATTTGTGGGCTGGTAAGTGAAGGGAAAAGAGGGCGAATTTATCGGAATTGGAAGCAGACGAGTTTTGAGGAATGGCAGGCTATAGACGCTCCTATCGTGGGTGGCTTGGATTTTGGATATAGCGGCGACCCAAGCGATTTGGTACTGACAAAAAGAGTAAAAACCAAGCTGTATGTTCACGAGGTATTTTGCGCTCCTCGCCTGAGTAACGCCTCGATTGCGCAATACATAAAAGATTTTGGATTGCCCCCGAGCGCGGTTATATATTGCGACCATGAGCCAAAATCACAAGCCTATTTTTCAGGCGAGGGTATTTATATGAAACAAGCTGTCAAGGGAGCTGGTAGTATCAAGGCAGGGATTAAGGAGATTCAAGGAATGGAGGTTTTTGTTACTGCTGAATCCGAAAATCTTTGGACTGAATACGAAGAGTATGCTTGGAAAATGAACCTAAACAAGTTGCCTACAGACACACCAGAGGACAAAAATAATCATGGTATGGACGCGCTTCGAATGGCTGTCCAAAGCGACAAAGCTGAAGGGGTTGGGCAAACTACTTTAGTTTATCCTAACGGCAATCGAAAAAACAGGAGAGGGTTATGAAAAAAATCAATATAGACTTTGTAGACATTGATTCTATGCCATTTCGCAGATTTATAGAATGGGCAAAAAGTGAAAAAGGATTAGACGAGTATCTGCTGTGTGGATTAAACATTGAAAGTATGCACCTCTACGATGCTAGCATTGTGAGTTATTGGCTAAATAGTTTGAATGAAAGCATCGGGGACAGAAAAGACGGCGCGTTGTTTTTGGCTGAACCCAAAGATATCATGGGCAAATCGTATAGGCAAAAGTTAGACGCGGTGTCTATTATCCAAGCCAAAGAAGAGGCGGTAAAGAGCGGTAAAAATTTGGCTGTCTGGGATATTATACACTACATAGGGGCTTGTTTTTCTTACGAACCAAGTGCCTACGTAGGATTATCCAACCTAGAGGAAAAGGCGTGCGAAATACTCGATATGCCTACAAAGGAGGCGTACCCGCTTTGTGTTGGGTATTTGCAGGGGTTACAAAAGTATGAAGCTAAATTAGCAGGAGATTTAAAGCAGATACCATACACTGACCAACAAAAAAGGGCGGGCGCGCAGGAGTTGGAAAAGTTTGGTGAGTTTCTGACTATTCGCAATTTGGCGGGCGCAGACATCACAAGATTGGATAAGGTGTTGGATTCTGACTTAGGCACCGTTACGCGCTTTATACTCATAGCAAACCACGAAAGTTGGTACAATTACAACTTAAATCAAAATCTACTAGAATCTATCAAGCAACAAAAAAGAGTTTCCTAGCTATGCCAAATTACAGAGAGTTTATAGAGTTTTGTGCAAAACAAATATCGGTAAATGATGAATCTTTTGATTTTATCATCGGAGACCCTTTCGAGGTAAATAACGAGGGGGAAGGGACAACAAAACCTATCGTTACACTCGATTTGGAATCCACTTTATCCTTTAGTGAAGGGCTTGGGGTTGTCAATCAGACCGTAACAATAGGTTTTTTGTATGTATCCAAATTAGACGATGTATCCACCGAGCGGGTGAATTATTTTGATAAGTCCATTATTGCCGCCTTGCAATTTTTGACCGCTATGAAAAAAGTTTGTATAGGAAGCGATGGTGAACCTACCATGTATTCAGAAGAAAAACCCGCTTTGTTCAAATTCTTTTTGAGTGTAGATTTAGGCAAGGCATTCACGGCGCGAAATAAATTCAGCTCAAATAGAGATGGTTTGGTTTTCAGTAATGTTACTATTTCTTACAAACGCCCCAATTATTGCGCATGAGTACATTTTTAGACATATCTATCCAGCAAACCGCCTTTCAGGAGGGAACAAAGGTGCTCAAGGCTTTACAGGCAAGTTTTTACGAAAAAGGACTTGTGGCAACTGGTGAAACCGTTCGGAGTCTTCGCCTCGAGGAACACTCGAAAGGATTTAGAGTATTTGGCGCGAATTGGATAGAATTTGCAGAATACGGTCGGGGCGCGGCGCGCGGTCGGGGCGGCGGCGCAAGTGATTTCCTTGAAAGGCTTACTAGGTGGGCGGCGGCGGTTGGATTTCCTGATGCAAAGGTTGCTTTTTTGAAATATTGGATAAACAGGCTTGGTACTCGTTTGCACAGAGGGCGCGACCCTCGATTTCGAGGGAAACAAAGTGGTGTCTTGACCGATGTCTTGACTGATGAATTGATTGAAAATCTAAAGGAAGCATTTGCTATCCGTATGCTTTTGGACGCAAAAGTTTATTTACGTAACAAATTTGTATAATTATGTCAGAAAAAACCAAAAAAATACTATCTTTGCCTGTGTTGATTCAGGCTATACTACTGCTTGGGTTTGCTGTATTACTACTGCCTGTTTTGGTAGCATTTATTACAGCTACGTTCACTCATTTCCATTTCACATTTATCAAAATCTGGTCCTACTTATGGAAACTTTAGAAGTTAGAAACGAGACTTTCGAATACACCGATAACGGCGTACATTATACCTTGCCTCAAAACAAAGGTTTCCAATTTGGCAAAACTTTGAAGCAAATCCTTGACAAGGCAAATAAGCCATCAGGCGTGGTTAATGTGGATATTTCAAATATGTCCCTTGTGGAGCTTTGTGAAAAGTACACTGCTGAATTTGTTTTCGCGGCTACCATTCAGCATACGAGACCTATCGAGCACGCCGCGAAGAGCTTACTGGAAACCGCCCAACCTGATGGAGCGAATGGTATCGAGGAAAAAGAAGAGCAGGCAAGTGAAGATGTTGCGCAGGAAGGCACTGAAGTAGTGTCGAGCGAAGTAAAACCCGCGAAAAAAATAAAACCGAGAGAATAATGGCAATCGTAGAATTAAGACCATCTCGAGTATGCTCTGTCGGCGGTGTGTATCCTGATTTTGTAGGGTATTCTATAACCTCCTCAAATTCTTTTGAGGAGGTGGATTTATTTGATGGAGACGGAGGTGTTATTGTTGAAAAGCTGTTTATTATTATCGTAAGCGGCGTAGGCAAGATTAGTCTTGCTTCTATTTTGGCAGGCAAGTTGTCTGCAAAACGAGTGGAATTAGGAGCTTATTTTGTAAGCTCTGATATGTCTGTCGAGTTTTACATAACTGGTGATGGTTTCGATGAATCCTTGCAAAAAAGGATTGCTGTATTAGCGATGCAATACACCGAGAATAGCGATTTTCTTGCCTATGTTGCTACAGAAACAAATGTGGCAAAAATTCCATCGCCATTCAAGACCGTTCCTTTATTCAAAAGGGCTTGGTTGTCTTTTTTCAACGATTACGCTCCCGATGCTGTTTATCTGGAAGAAAAATTTTACAATACAGACGGGAGTTTGCTTTTAACCGATATGAAATTTCTTGATAACGTTGGGCTTGGTTTTGCCCGTATCCTTATTATAGCCACTGCGCTTTTTGGTTGTGTGAAAAAAGAATGCACAGTTTTTATTGCTCCTTCGCAGTTGGTCAAAAACTACCATTTCGAGACTGGTCTTGCCGATTGGACACCGTCTAATCCTGTCGGTGTCGTTTTGCCTACACCTTACAACACCACCTTTGTAAGGTTCTTAGGAGGAGGAACTGACCGAGTTATGAAATTGGAGCAGTCAATCAACGTGGTTACATCTGGTGATTATATTATCACTGTAGGTTACAATGGGGTCGACTTGCCTAGCAATGCTGTGCAGGTAGATATTGGCTTGGGTGCCGAATTTTTGTTTTTTGCAGAAAACGGGGTGAATAAAAGACAAACCTTTGTTGTAAACGGGTTGCCAAGCGGTATTTATGATTTCTACATCAGTGTTTTTTTGCCCGGTTCAGGAGATTTGAATGCGTTTGATTTAGATTTTATCTCCATTACCGCCGCCCCAATAGCAAGAACCGAAACGAAGCAATTTGACTACCAGACAGATATTTGCGCCCCGTATGAAATCACATGGCAAACATTGTTAGGTGATTGGGCTACGTACAATTTCGAGGTTATGTCAATGGGTACTGAATCTATTGAAACCTTTGAGCACATGACTTATGGAGAACGATTTGAGCGTGTATCACAAAGCAAAACGCGACAAACAATGTCTCTAAGCTCATTTAGTGTTCCTAGCGAACATTTGCCTGCGCTCACTTCAATACTGTCTTCGCCTGAAGTTTATTGGCGGAATGAATCGGGGCAATTAGTGTATATCAAAGTTGCGACAAAACAACTGCCTTTGGTAGATACCCAAAAATACATACACTCTATTAAATTGGATTTCGACTTACCTTACAATAGCTAAAAATGGCATCGGAACGTATTCTTTTTGAAGTTAATTTTGACACAGCCGCCGCGCAAAAGTCTGCTATAGAATATGGTAAGCAGGTTGATGCACTCAAGGCGCAACAAAAAGCACTAAACAAATCTTTTCAGGAACTCGAAATTTCTGAAGAGGATTATCGTGCAGAAACTGAAAAATTACGCTCTGAATTAAAACAAGCTACTGATGCACAAAAGAGCTACCAAAGACAGGTGGACTTGAGTATAAAAGCAAATGTAGCGGCTGAAGGAAGTTACGAACAAATTACAGCTGAATTAAAGTTACTCGAGGCGGAATTGCGTAAAGCAGGCAATACGATGGTATTGCAGGCAGACGGAACTTACGAAGTAAATGAAGCCTACAAAGACCAGATTGAGCGCGTCCGCAAACTGAAAGAAGCCCAATTAGCTTTCGACGGCGCAATTAAAGACGGGCGTTCGAATGTGGGCAACTATGATACCGCCCTGAAAGGCATAACAGACCGTTTGTCTATATTTGGCATTTCAATCGGAGAGGGTGGTAAAAGTATAGGCGAGGTGTTTACACAGGGCGTAAACACCGCAAAAGGTGCACTAAACGCACTGTATAAAGCGGTTTTGGCAAATCCGATAACGGCTATTATCCTGCTTATTGTCGGGGCGGTTATCGCTGTCGTGAAAGCGTTTGCAGATACTGATAGAGGGGCAAATAAGATTGCCCAAACCTTTGCACGCCTGCAGCCCATCTTGAGTGTTGTGCAAAGTGTATTGGCAGCTATTGGCGAGGTGCTTTTTACAGTCGTGGACGCTTTTGCACAGGCAACGATTGCCTTGACAGGATTTAGCAAGCAATCGGAAGAAAGTGCGAAGTTGGTTAAAAACTTGCAAGATGTTGAAAAAAGGCTCGTTCGTATCAATAGTTTAGAAAAAGAACGTAAGGCGGAGGCGGAACGGCTGAAAAATATACGAGACGATGAAAGCAGGAATACGCAGGAAAGAATCGATGCAAACAATAAGTTACGTAAGGTAGAAGATGATAGGTATAAAATGCTGGTAGGGGCTGAAAAAGAAAAGCTCGCTATAATGGAGGAACAACTCAAGAAGACTCCTGAAAATTTGCACTCACTTGAGCAGGCAAAACAGATAGAAGAACAGCGCGCTAAAGTTGCAGAAATTAGCGAGGATTATTACAGCCGTATAAACGAGCAGATAACAGAAGGGAATAGTCTACTTAGAGACCAACAAATTTTGCAAACTGAAATCAATACCGCTTTACTTGAGCAGGATATATTGCGAGGAAAGATTGCAAAGGGGAGCGCGCAGGAGTTGGCGGAACGCCAAAAACTAATCGCCAAAAACTTAGATGCACAGCTTTTGGTATTCGACAAGGAAAAGAAACTTCAGGGTTTATCCAGAGATGAACGCCTCAAAGTTTTGTCGGAAACAAACGACCAGGCAAAGAAACTGATTGTAGAATCACAAAACGAACAATTAACCCTCGAAAAGGATTTTCGCGAAGAGTGGGCGGATAAATACAAAGAAGCCCTCGAAAAGCAGAAAGAAGCACGGGGCAAATACATAGAAGACCAGCTGGCAATATACGAACTTGAGGCGGCGCGTTTCAAGGAAGGCACTATTGCGCGCCTCGAAGCCGAAAAAATGATATTGCGGGCGCAAAGTCAGGCGAGGATTGAAACTGAAGAGCTTACCAATAACCAGATTTTACTCGAGCGTCAAAACCTCGATAATGCCATTGCGGAAAAAGATGCTCAAATTGCAGAAATCAAAAAGGCAGAACACGAAAAAGAATTGAATGAAACGCAGGTGCGCCTGCAAAGGGAGGCGGATTTAGAACAGGTCGGAGTAGATAAAAGAATTGCCTTGCTTACTTTTGAATCGGAACGCAGAATAGCAAATGAAGGTTTGACGGGTGAAGCCTTGAAATTGGAGGTATCCAAAACAGAGCAGGCGATAGCGGACTTGAAAGAAGAGCAACGCAAAAAGGATTTTGAGCAATACACCCTAAGCATAGAAAATGAGAAAAACGCGCAATTAGGTCGTTTTGAGGCTCAAAAACTTGCTATCGAACAGGAGACACAAAACGAGTTCGTGAAAAACGAAAAGATTCTGGAACTCCGTACACAGCATTTGGCCGAACTTCAAAACGCAGAACAAGAGGCTTTGCGGGCTAAATTCGAGTTCGAAATGGAATTTACCGCCCAAACAGAAGCTGAAAAAGATGCTTTGAGGGTGCAGTATGCGAACGACTATATCGAGCTACAAAGGAGGTATAGTAACGAAACGATTGAGCTAAACAAGGCAATTAGCGAATCGGATTTATCTCGTTTGGAGAACGCTCAAACCGTGTTCGGCGGATTAAAGGGGTTGTTTCAAGAAAACTCTACTGCCTATAAATTTGCCGCTAGTGCAGAGGCTTTAATAAGCACTTATTTGGGTGCGAACAAAGCATTAGGTAGCGCGCCACCTCCATTCAATTTTATATTAGCCGCACTAACAACTGCTCAAGGCTTGTTAAATGTTGCCAAAATAAACGGCGTGGAAACATTTGCCACTGGCGGGTTATTGACTTTTGACACAGCACCCAAAACGGGTACATTTGGCGGCAAACCACACTCACAGGGTGGAACTAAACTATATTCACCCCAAGAAGGCAGGGTGTACGAAGTAGAGAGTAACGAGGCTTTTGCAATCGTGAATAAAAAAGATGCTGGAATGATTGGTTCGCTTAGTAATTTGAATGCTCGAAACGGGATACCTTTTGCAAACGGTGGGCTGCTTACATTTGATAGCACTCCGATTGTGAATATAGGTAGGGAAACAATCACTACAGCTCAGGTCAATCAGGCTATTATCGCTTCTATGCCTACGCCCATACTTAAAGTTAGCGATTTGTGGGAGGTTGAAAACAATGTCAAGGTTTCGGAGCGAATTTCTAATCAATAATTTTGCATTTTTCAAAAAAAAAACTATATTTGCCAAAAAAATATGGGAGCTACTGCGAAGCAAGTTTGGTTGATAAACGGGCAAATCAAGGAACAAACGTTCCTCGATATAATTTCGCGCTTTAACTCGGGGAATACATCCGAGTTAATTTTGAATGTATGCTCGGAGGGGGGGAGTTTTATGTATGGGCAATCAATAGCAAATTATCTGGAAACCCTCAAAAGTGAAGGTGTCAAAATTGTTACACGAGGGTTCGGTTATGTAGCAAGCGCGGCGGCAAATTTGTTTTTGGCTGGTGATGTTCGGGAAATTGCTCGAGATTGTTATTTTAGGATTCATCAGGTGAGCTTGGGAGACGGTTCTATACTGACAGGCGCAAAAGCAAGCGACTTACTTGCCTATGCAAGAGATTTTGAAAGTAGCGATAACGGATTGGCTCAAATGTATAGCACTAAGACGGGTAATTCTGTTGAACAGTGTTTAGCTTGGATGCAAGAGGATACGGATTGGATTGCCTCTACTGTGATAGAGCGTGGGTTTGCGCACCGATACACCGATGAAAAACCTTTGGGCGCATTGAAAGCAAACCGCGTCATGGTATTTTGCAACGAAGCGCGTGCGCCCATGATTTACAAAAAATACCTCGAAGATAATTTGGGGTATCTGCGCGAAAATATGCCTCAAATCGATAGTGATATAGCAGAGGCGTATTTGACAGCTTTTCAAATGAGGTATCAAGAGCATATTGTAACGTATGGAAAAGCACGCGCCTGCGATGTACATTTTACACAGTCCGATATAAACGAGCAAAAAGTTATCCAAGCCATTGCGCGTGGCAATTACAAGGATAGAGTTTTTTTAGCGGCGCGTGGGAAAAAAATGGAATTGCGACTAATCGACGGACACCACGACCTCGCTGCCGCTTTGCAAGAAAACGAAAGGCAAACTCTAAATGTGGCAATTATCAATTTGCCTATCAAAAGGGTAATTGAAGAATCCAATAAAATGAAGGCTATTTGGCAGGATACAGAAAATATTCAAGATTTTATATTTGGAAGTTTGATAATATGAGAAAGCCGCTAAGTAAAATTTCACTGAAGGCTAAATTACTTTCCAATTTGGTTTTTGGCATCAAACAAAATATGGTGCTCAAAGATGACAAGGGGGGAGAGTTTTATGTTTACAGTGAAGACCCTGATTTTGTTGGTGATACCGTAGTCGTTATGGAAAACGGCTCTCCCACCGACAAATACGCCGAAGACGGTACATACAATGTAACCGATGAATCAGGCGCAAAACACACACTCACGATTGCGGGCGGTGTGGTAACGGAACAGCAGTC
>JBOFIZ010000541.1:0-4986 GCA_051650425.1 Bacteroidales bacterium | reverse complement strand
AAGTAGGAGAACAGATTGGTTTGTTTAGTGCTTACTCGGATTATGAAGAAGGTTATCTGGTTGCAAATAAAATCGCTGAAAAACGATTGACAGAGCATGCAGATTATAAAGATTTTGTAATTCTGTATCGAACGAATGCACAATCACGTATTATGGAGGAGGCTTTGAGAAAGCGTAATATTCCTTATCGGATATACGGAGGGCTTTCTTTTTATCAACGTAAGGAGATAAAGGATGTATTAGCTTATTGTCGTTTGATTATTAATCCAAAAGACGAAGAGTCATTTAAACGCGTCATTAATTATCCGACAAGAGGTATCGGAGATACAACAGTCGGTAAAATAGCAGACGCCGCATTATTGCATAATGCTTCTCTATGGGATGTTTTAAACGCCCCTTTGGATTACGCTCTTAAAATTAATGCCGGAACATCTAAGAAATTAGCCGCATTCCGCGAATTGATAGATAATTTCCGAGAGTTAGCATCAGAGTTGTCTGCTCATGAGTTAGTATTGGCAGTCGTTAAAATGACAGGTATAGCTTCAGATCTTACAGCTGAAGGCACAATTGAGGGGCTTACTAAAACTCAGAATGTCGAAGAATTGCTTAAAGGTGTACAAGAATATTGTATGATGAAGCAGGAAGAAGGCATTGTGAATCCGTCATTATCCGATTTCTTATCTGAAGTTTCATTAGCAACAGATCAGGATACAGATAAAGAAGAAGATAAAAATAAGGTTACAATGATGACCATTCACTCGGCAAAAGGCCTTGAATTTAAACATGTTTTTGTCGTTGGTTTGGAAGAAGACTTGTTCCCTTCATCACTGGCTAAGATGTCAGCAAGAGAACTTGAGGAAGAACGACGTTTGTTCTATGTGGCTATAACGCGTGCAGAAAAAAGTTGCATACTTACTTATGCTAAAAGCCGTTTTAAACATGGACAATCACAGATGTCAGCACCAAGCCGTTTTTTAAAAGATATTGATCCACAATATTTAGCAGATCAGTCTATAGGAGTAACTGGAAACACATTGTTTACGACCTCTCCTCAACAAGTAAATATAGAACAACAGCGTAAAGCCTCAGCTTATGATCAACTTTCAACTTCAGTAAGTGCAGGAGCTGAAAGATTCAGGCAAAAGCTTAAGCCTTTGTCTGAAGTTAAACCAAAGGTAGCTACAGCAAATAATAATGCCCCGTCTGTAGGCATTACAGTAGATGGATTGCAATCAGGTATTACTGTTCAGCATGATCGTTTTGGACAAGGTATCGTCACTCGTATTGAAGGTGAAGGCGATAACTTAAAAGCAATTATTCAGTTCGAGACTTTTGGTGAGAAAACCTTGTTGTTGCGGTTTGCGAAATTGACAATTGTATAGAATATAATAGATAGTTATGGTAGGTTTTGGCATTGAATTGTTATAACCTATATTCACTTTTATAGAAATAGAAATGATAGATTTCAATAAAGTTCCTTCTCCATGTTATGTGATGGAAGAAGAGAAGCTTAGAAGTAATTTAGAGTTAATTAAAAGCGTTAAAGAACGTGCCGGCGTGAATATTATTCTGGCTTTTAAAGCATTTGCAATGTGGAAGTCATTTCCGATAGTGCGCGAATATATTCCGTACTCAACTGCAAGTTCAATTCATGAAGCTCGTTTAGCCTTTGAAGAAATGGGGTCTCCGGCTCATACTTATTCTCCTGCATATACAGAAGAAAATTTCCCGATAATGATGAAATACAGTAGTCATATAACTTTCAATTCATTATCGCAATGGGAACGATTTAAACATCTGATTAAGGAAGACGGCAGTCGTATATCTTGTGGTTTACGTATTAATCCTGAATATTCGGAAGTCGAAACTGATTTATATAATCCATGCGCACCAGGTTCTCGTTTAGGTATTATTTCTTCTGAAATAGGAGATGTTTTACCGGAAGGAATTGAAGGATTACATTTCCATACACTTTGCGAATCAACTTCATTTGATTTAGAGAAAACCTTATTGCAGGTTGAAAAACGATTTGGAAAATTGTTGAAACAGGCGAAATGGTTAAATATGGGTGGAGGGCATTTAATGACTCGTAAAGGTTATAATGTCGAACATCTGATAGGAGTTTTGAAAAATTTTAAATCAAAATATCCTCATTTGGAAATTATCATGGAACCAGGTAGTGCTTTCGCATGGCAAACAGGAGTATTGGCTTCTACGGTAGTAGATATAGTGGAAAATAAAGGAATTAAAACAGCTATCTTAGATGTTTCTTTTGCATGTCATATGCCGGATTGTCTTGAGATGCCGTATAAACCGGTTATTCGTGGGGCATATCATGAGCCAATAGAAGGAAAGCCGACTTATCGTATGGGTGGTAACAGCTGTTTAAGTGGAGACTTTATGGGTGACTGGTCCTTTGATGAGCCTTTAAAAATTGGTGATAGAATTATATTTGAAGATATGATTCATTATACAATCGTTAAAACAACTATGTTTAATGGTATTCATCATCCCTCTATTGCTCTTTGGACTAAAGATAATACATTAACTATGTATAAAGAATTTAGCTATGAAGACTATAAAAATCGAATGAGTTGATTTTTAATGATAAGCTATAATTTATACGTCATTTTATGAAACCTTTTAATTGGAAGTTTGTCTGGTACATTATTGGTATATTACTAATAATAGAGTCGGCTTTTCTCTTTATATCAACTCTTGTATCTGCTATCTACATGGAGCATGATTTTATTCCATTTATCATTTCCACTCTTTTTACATTATGTTGTGGTGGACTTTTGATTTGGAGTTGTTATGATCATGATAAGGATTTACATCGAAGAGAAGGATTCTTTATTGTTTCTTTTTCATGGATAGCATTATCTCTTTTTGGAATGTTACCTTTTATTCTGAGTAAATCTATTCCATCGGCGACAGATGCATTTTTTGAAACTATGTCTGGCTTCACAACAACCGGAGCCAGTATTCTTAATGATATTGATAGTCTTCCTCATGGAATTTTATTCTGGAGAAGTATTATTCAATGGCTTGGTGGAATGGGTGTTATTGTATTTACTTTAGCGTTGCTGCCTCGTTTAGGTGTTGCAGGAGGAGTACAATTATTCAACTCGGAGGCTCCAGGTTTGACTCATGATAAATTAAGTCCTCGGATTGATCAGACAGCAAAACGTTTATGGGGAATGTATCTTGTTATAACGATTGCTTGTGCTGGCTTTTTATATGCAGGACCAATGAGTTTTTTTGACTCAATCTGTCATGCCTTTACAACAATGGCTACAGGAGGGTTTTCAACAAAGCAAGCAAGTATTGCTTATTGGGGGTCTGCATATATAGAGTATATTATTACTGCATTTATGTTTATTGCAGGTACGAATTTTACCTTGGTGTACTTCTTTTTGAAAGGTAAACCTAAGAAGATGTTTAAAGATGAAGAATTTCGCTTTTATATCATCGTAATTACAGTTTGTACTTTAGTGATAACTGTGGGTCTTTTGACTACCGGTATTATGTCAGGAGTCGAATCTACATTCAGAACATCGCTTTTTCAGGTTGTCTCTCTTTTGACAACAACAGGATTTGCAACTGCAGACTTTATTCCTTGGGGTACATTTTATTGGGTGCTGATGTTGATGATTATGTTACCTGGCGGATCAGCAGGGTCTACCAGTGGGGGGATGAAACTTGTAAGGGTTTTGGTATTAACTAAGAACACGGTTAATGAGTTTAAAAGACAAGTCCACCCGAATGCAATTTTACCTGTGCGCATTAATAAAGTTGTGGTTCCATTCGAATTGGTGACTAAGGTTTTGGCTTTTATGTTTATCTATCTGATGATTATATTGGTCAGCTCTCTTATACTCGCAGGATTGGGGACCGGATTTGAAGAATCTGTCGGATCTGTTATTACCTGTATTAGTAATGTCGGTCCCGGATTAGGCGAAACAGGACCTTCGGGAAACTTTGCCAACTTGCATCCTTTTGCTAAATGGTTTTTATCATTTATAATGCTCGTTGGTCGTTTAGAATTATTTACTGTATTGACTATTTTAACTCCATCTTTCTGGAGAGAGTAATTTATTTATATAATTAAAGCTGTTTACTGAATCTTGTATTGTTGTAAACAGCTTTTCTTAAATCAAACAATATGCTTGAATCGATAATTTTAGCCGGACTATTAGCCACAGGAACAACTTATCCGGATACATTAAAGGTGTCGTCTAGTCGTGCGTTAGATGAAGTAACTATAATCCAATCGAAGACTCATACAATTAAGATAGATAGTAAAAGTATTATTCCTCAGAATATATTAACTGCAAAACAATTATCTTTTAATGATGTCATATCTAATATTCCATCATTAGATACAGATATTGAGGGGAATATTTTTTTACGAAACAGCGATAAAGTAACTATCCTTATTAACGGGATACCTTTAGGTTTATTGCAAGAGAACAGAGGGGATGTATTATTGCAAATTCCGGCATCATCGATACGAACAATTGAAGTTACAAGCAATCCATCATCGGCATTCGTTTCTGATGGCAGCGCAGGGATTGTAAATATTGTTACATTTGACTCTAAAATGTTTGATGTTCAGGATATTTTTGCATCATTTCAGGCAGGGAGTAAAGGTCGTGTAGGGGGAGAGTTGTTCATTTCTCAACCGATAAGCAACAAATTATCTCTGACGTTCGGAGCTTCGGCTAGAAAAGACTACCGAAAAAGGAAGTTTAAAAATACAACGATTGACCGCGAAACGCAATCTATTGAAAAACAGAATAACGATGCGATGGGGAGACCAAAAACTTATACTTCGCTATTAGGTCTGGATTACCATCCGTCTAAAAGCTTAAAGATGCAGTTTAATGGAGATATGTTATTATCCTCTTATGATCGTGTAGGGAATATCAGAAATGATAAATATAAATTTGGTAATTCAGCACCTCTTTCGCAAGCAAGAGTGAC
>JBOFIZ010000540.1:0-5121 GCA_051650425.1 Bacteroidales bacterium | reverse complement strand
ATCTGGGAACAATTCCTTCCGGCTGATCGTATCATTAACGGTAACAGAAAAGATAATTTCTGGGAAATGGGTGATACAGGTCCTTGCGGTCCTTGCTCTGAAATACATATTGACCTTCGTTCTGACGAAGAAAGAGCTGCTGTTAATGGTTTGACTCTTGTTAATGAAAGCCACCCACAGGTAATTGAGATCTGGAATCTGGTTTTCATGCAATACAATCGTAAAGCTGACGGTTCTTTAGAAGGTCTTCCTGCTAAGGTTATCGACACAGGTATGGGATTTGAGCGTTTGGCTATGGCTCTTCAAGGTAAAATATCAAACTACGACACAGATGTTTTCCAACCAATTATCCAGTCTATGTGTGCACTTGCAGGCGTTGAGTATGGCAAAAACGAACAAATTGATATTGCTCTTCGCGTAATCGCAGATCATATCCGTACGATTGCCTTCTCTATTACAGACGGACAATTACCATCAAACGCTAAAGCTGGTTACGTTATTCGTCGTATCCTTCGTCGTGCCGTGAGATACGGATACACATTCTTAGGTCAGCAACATGCATTCATGTATAAATTAATCCCTGCATTAATTGATACAATGGGTGATGCTTATCCGGAACTGATTGCTCAAAAAACCTTGATCGAAAAAGTAATCAAGGAAGAAGAAGAGTCATTCCTTCGTACTTTGGAAACAGGTATTCGTTTGTTGGAGCGTGTTATGAATGACACAAAAGCAACCGGTAAAACTGAAATCAGCGGTGTAGACGCATTTACATTATACGATACATTCGGATTCCCGTTAGATTTAACTGAACTGATCCTGCGTGAAAACGGATTTACAGTTAATCTGGATGAGTTTACTGCAGAAATGCAAAAACAAAAAGAACGCGCCCGCAATGCAGCAGCTATCGAAACAGGAGACTGGGTTATCGTAAAAGAAGGCGAGCCTCAATTTGTAGGTTATGATCTAATGGCTTGCGATGCCGAGATTTTGCGTTATCGCCAAATCAAACAAAAAAACAAAACGTTGTTCCAGATTGTACTTGACAAAACTCCTTTCTATGCAGAAAGTGGTGGTCAGGTAGGTGATACAGGTGTTCTTCGTAATGAGAACGAAACTGTAAAAATCATTGCAACGAAAAAAGAAAACAATTTAGCAGTTCATTATGCTGAGCAAATGCCTAAAGATGTTACAGCAACTTTCTTTGCTGAAATCAACTTAAGCGATCGCGAAGCAACTGCTGCCAATCATACTGCGACTCACTTAATCCACGAAGCTTTACGTGAAGTTCTTGGATCACATGTTGAGCAAAAAGGATCTTTGGTTACGCCGGAGCTTTTACGTTTTGACTTTTCTCATTTCCAAAAAGTAACTGAGGAGGAAATTGCTCAGGTTGAGAAATTGGTGAACAAGAAAATCCGCCAAAACGTATCATTAAACGAACATCGAGCTTTGCCTATTGATCAGGCTAAAGAAATGGGTGCGATGGCATTGTTCGGTGAAAAATATGGTGAAGAAGTTCGTGTAATCTGTTATGGTTCATCTGTTGAGCTTTGTGGTGGTACACACGTTGCATCTACTGGTAATATCGGTATGGTGAAAATTATTTCTGAAAGCTCTATCGCTGCAGGTATCCGCCGTATTGAAGCTATTTCAGGCGAAAAAGTTGAAGAGTTTATCTCTAACCAACAAGAGCTTTTGAAAGAAATCAGAGGTATGTTTAACAATATGCCGAATTTGACTCAGGCTATCAAGAAGTCTATCGATGAAAACCAGGAGCTTAAAAAGCAAATGGAAGAATTGATGAAAGAGAAAGCTTCACAAGTGAAAAAAGCATTGATTCAATCTGCTTCTGAAATAAACGGAGTGAAAGTAATCAAGTTGGTAGATGCTATGTCTGCTGATATGATCAAAAATATTGCTTTCGAATTAAGAGGTGAGATCACTGACAAATTTATTTTTGTTGCCGGTACACAAGATGCAAACAAACCATTATTAACTGTAATGATGAGCGATGCATTAGTACAAAGCGGACAAAATGCAGGTCAGATGGTTCGTGAGGCTGCCAAACTTATCCAAGGCGGCGGAGGTGGTCAACCTCACTTTGCTCAGGCCGGAGGTAAAAATGTTGAAGGATTAGAAGCTGCTGTAAATAAAGTATTGGAAATTGCTGGATTGTAATAACCTACGTAAACAATAGCTTACTATTAAAATAAAATCGGGACTATCTTTTAAGTTTACACTTAATTGATAGTCCCGATTCTTTTTATTTCTTTTCTCTGCCGAAATTAAATGTATTTGATTCCGTTCTGGCTTTCGCCATTTCTTTTTTCATCTTCTCAACTATTTTCGGATACTGAGTTGACAAATCATTATCTTCATGAATATCATTCTTCAGATTATATAATTCAAAAGTTGTTTTCTGAGGATCTCCGACATTTTGAGCAATTAACTTCCAATCACCCTGGCGTATAGCCTGACGCCCTCCTAATTCATGGAATTCCCAATACAAATAATCATGTTTCTTTGATTGCTTCTTTCCTTTAAGTGTAGGTAAGAAAGAAATACCGTCCGTATTTTTCTCTTTAGGAGCATTAATTATATCTGCGAATGTGGGCATCATATCCCAAAAAGCACAAGGTAAATCAGAAACTTTTCCAGCCGGTACCATTTCAGGCGCCCAGGCAATCAACGGAACACGAATCCCTCCTTCATATAAATCGCGCTTTGTTCCTCTTAAAGGTCCATAACTCTTAAAATAATCCGGATTCGCTCCACCTTCCCGGTGAGGACCGTTATCACTGGTAAACATCACAAGCGTATTTTTGTCTAACCCCTGCTTTTTAAGCTCTTGCATAATTTCTCCGACATACGTATCCAAACGTGTCACCATGGCTGCAAACTGAGCATAAGGTATTTCAGTCGGCGTATAACTCCATTGATTACGATAAGGAACTTCTTCAAACTTTCCTTTATACATAGCTAAGATAGAGTCATTTGGACCAGCTAATTCGGCATGAGGTAAAGTATAGGTACAACAAGCAAAAAAAGATTGATCTTTATTCGAACGAATAAAATCCAAAACCTCCTGATGTACTAAATCCTGAGAATAAGTATTTCTTCCATTATTCGCGTTACCCGGAAGAACTTCTTTTTCTGATTGTCTCCATAAATGTGTCGGATAATACGAATGAGCCTGACGCTGACAGTTATAACCGTAGAAATTATCAAAACCCATCTTTACCGGTTCTGATTCAGAGCCGGGAAAACCTAATCCCCATTTACCAAATAATCCGGTTTTATAATTATTATCCTGAAAAATATGTGCTATAGTTCTTGTATCAGCCGTCATCGGAAACTGACCTTCGGGTTTAATCTCATAATTCCCCCGAACCTGAGAATGTCCGGTATGTTTCCCGGTCATTAATGATCCTCTTGAAGGCGCACTAACCGTACATCCTGCATAATGCTGGGTAAAACGCATTCCTTCTTCAGCCATTTTATCGAGATTAGGAGTATGAATCTTTTCTTGCCCGTAACATCCTAAATCGCCATACCCCATATCGTCGCACAGGATATAAATAATATTATACGGCTGATTTGTTTGAGCAGATACAACTTGTGTCCCTCCGGCAACCATAAGGCTACCACTTAAAAGTAGTGTTCTTGTGTTAGTTTTTTTCATTTATATTTTATTTTAAAGCTTATCTGTGTGTTTGTGCAAATATAGTAAAAGAAGTTATATTATATAACAGCTATTATAAAATCAAGCAGATAGGGTGAGATAATTGTTCATATAAAAAAAAAGACGTATCTTTGAAGTTGAAATTAAACGTTAATAATTTGAACGAATGGAATTTAGCGATATCTTAATGGGTGGTATGCCTTTAAAAAAGGGTAAGGATGACAGACGAAATAATAATTCAAAGCCCAAAAAGAAAAAAGGTAAAGCTTTGTCAGGAGCTGCAAAAATGAAAGCTGACTACAAAGCTCGCATTGCAAAAAGAAATGCAAAGCAACAAGAGAGATTAAACAAACCTAAAGACTAAACATAGAAGAGGACCATTTGAGTCCTCTTTTTTTATATTTCATCCTGATAATAATAAAGTTCATCAAATAACACTCAACCAATTATATATTAAGCTGTTTAATATATTAAATTCGACAAAAACAAGAATATATAACGACTAATTTAGTTCATTCTTTTAGGTTTACTTACATCTATCAAAACGTATTAATAAGAGGTATTTAGTTTATGACAATAGAGTTTATGAGAGCTTTTTTATTTACTACTAATTAGGTTTAAAAGAGAAAGCCGATATCTGTCGATATCGGCTTTCTCTTTTACATATATATTTAAACCAGCAAATCGTGGATTAATTCCATCGGCTCCAGTTTCTCGTCTTTACAACATAAAACACGAGCCGGATACTCTTTTAAAAACTTCAGATTATGTGTAGCCACAATAACTGCCGTTCCTGTTTCTGAAATACCTTTCAAAAGTTTAATAATCTGATCTGCTGTTTGCGGATCTAAATTACCCGTAGGCTCATCTGCAAGAATAATTTCCGGATTATTTAATAATGCACGGGCAATTACTATACGCTGTTGTTCTCCTCCCGACAATTCGTGAGGCATTTTATAACCTTTCCGTTCCATCCCGACCTGAACCAGAACCTCATGAATACGAGCATCTATTTCTACTTTCTTTTTCCAGCCTGTTGCTTTTAAAACGAAAGCCAGATTCTCATTGACACTTCGATCCGTCAAAAGCTGAAAATCCTGAAATACGATACCCAACTTACGTCTTAGGAAAGGGATCTGTTTATTTTTTATATGTTTGACATCATATCCAAGCACTCGTCCAACACCTGAACCGATAGGAATATCAGCATACATAGATTTCAATAAGCTACTTTTGCCGGAACCTACTTTACCGATTATATAAAGAAACTCGCCTTTACGCAATTCCATCTCGACATTTTTCAACACAAGGTTTTCTTGTCTGTAAATATCTACTGACTGATAATGAATAAGTACCTCCATTCGCTTTACTCTAAATATTTTTTATTCTATATCTGCAAAAATAAGAAACTGTTTCGAAATTAATACGGATTTAAG
>JBOFIZ010000539.1:0-2010 GCA_051650425.1 Bacteroidales bacterium | reverse complement strand
TTTTACATAGGTATCTAAAGTTTTTTTGATACGTACCAAAAATAATTTACATACGTATGTAAATCTGATTAGAGAAGGTAAATTGTCGTTTCCTAGAGTTAGTTGACAGATTAAGTAATATCACTAAATAAGATTTACATATTTTAGAAAAATCCTGATTTGACTTGTCACAAAAAGTAGATTTCCCTAAAATCAGGTTACATTATCCACCTCATATAGATTGAGGATGTACATCCTCAATCTATATGAGGTTAACATCTTGTATGAGATTTAGTTCTCTTGAACGCTCTCACATTCTTTTAATCTTGCATATCTCTGTGTTTCAGTCCATAATCTTTTATAATTACCAGGATTATTGTAAACAAAATCAGGGGTATTCATCTCTAAACTCAAATGCGGTCGTCTATTGTTATAGTACAATATAGCTTTCTCCAGCGCAGGTATAACATCTTCGATATTAGAGAATTTGTATTTATTCAACCATTCTTTTTTAAGGATTCCATTTATCCGCTCAGCTATTGCATTCTCTAATGGGTCTCCGGATTGAGTCATACTCGGAATAATACCCAGTTTATTTAATGCTTCAATATATGATTTGTAAGTATATTGAAATCCTCTATCCGAATGATGTATCAAACCTCTTAAATCCATGTTCGCATTTGTAATGGCTCTTTCTAAAGCATCTCTTACATGATAATATTTCAAATCAGGAGCCAGATCATACCCCATAATGCGGCGACTGTACATATCGGTAATTAGCGATAGATAACAGAATCCATCCTTCAATCTTATATAAGTAATATCGCTTACCCAAACCTCATTAGGATGTGTTGGTTCCAGATCTAAAATCAAATTAGGATAAATATGATTTGTATGATTGGAATCTGTTGTTTTAACCTTATATTGATGCTTCTTCAAAAGTAAATTGAATTTACGAAGTACATCAATAAAGGCATCCCTCCCGTAATGATCTTCAAATGGAGCATCGCGATAAAGCTTATAAAGCTTCTTGGATCCAAGTTCTGGAGCTAAGTCACGTTCTTCCAACACAAAGGCTATAACTATTTCAGTCATTAATAGTTTTTCGGTAGCTTTCTCTTGCGTTTGATAGAAGTATTGACGAGAATACCCGAAATAATCAGACAAGAAACTTATATTTACTGAGTTATTCTCTCTCTTCATTTCTTGAATAACTCGCCTGGATACTTTTTTTTTATGTCCAGACAAAGGTCTTTTTCTGCAATATCTATAACTTTTGTTAATGCCTGATTTTTCATCCTCTCCTCTGCTAAAAGCTTTTCGAGTTCAGCAATCTTTGATTTATAGAACTTTAACTTTTGTGTTGTTAAAGAAGTCTTTTGATTATCCGTTTTCATAAGCAGCCCGTTTGAAGTTGATTCATGATTATTTATAGAATAACGCGGATCTTCAATACCAAGTTTTTTCATCCAGATTGTAATATACTGAGCACTATACAGTTTATACTTCTTTACCAAGGAATATTTAGAGACTCCTTTTAAGTATTCATTTATAATCTCAAGACGAAGTTTATCGTCGTATCTGCCATTGTTAAACATAATTTAAAGTCGATTTTATGTCAACTTATTTCAGGACAAGACAAATTCGAGTATAGCTCGCAACGATGCAGTATATCTCTGAAAAGATACGCCGTATAAATTTGACAATCTTCGGATTCTTTTTATACGCTCACTACAAAAGTTTTTTTCGCGTTTTATTTGCAACCATTTGCAACATCCTCCCGAAACCCTTTATGGATCGGGGCTAAACGCTGTTGCAAATGGTTGCAAATGGTTGCAAATGAAAATTCATTTGCAACACGTAAGTTGCTGTATTATATGCGTTTATATGGGTGTTGCAAATAAAACTTCAAATTTTGTTAGTAGTAAGATTCTTTGAGAGAATCTAAAGCATAGATCTCATTTAGATATCCTGCAGTTAGGAATAACTTAATATTGAAAGCTACAAACCATATTTATCCGTTGATCTTCT
>JBOFIZ010000538.1:0-4387 GCA_051650425.1 Bacteroidales bacterium | reverse complement strand
CTAATTGCTGAGAATGCGATGAAATGCATGATTGGACCTCGTAGCTGGTTTTATGCTCTGTATTTGGTATTAGTGTAATATGTTGTTTTATAGATGTATAGTCTTGTTTTTTGGAGCTGTAGCTCTATTTGTGCAGGTGTAGCATTATATTTTACGGATTAGACCTTTGTTTTTGCAGCAAAATACGGTTTTTGTAGGATTTTAATACGTATATAAAATTAGTTATATACGTATTAAAATAATTTTATATACGTATCATGATCCAACTAAGTACGTATATAAATTGAGATTTGCCTTATTTGTTATTTGAAATGTGTAATATTTAAGAGATACTCCTTTTTGGAAAGTGCTTGTTGGTATTAGCAAAATGATTTTAATTTGAGGTATTTTGTGACACAATGTCTAGTTGTACCTTTTTTTTAGGTGATGATTGTGCTGCTGGATTAATTGAAAAACTAAGTTTAATCGGATAAAAATCATCATAGATCCAAATAAAAGGAGTATCGAATAAACCGATACTCCTAATGAATTCTTTTGAAATCTAAATTTGTTCGAAGCGAGCAGTAAAGAATCTAAGCTGCTTAGGTTCATAAACGAATCTCAAACCCTTAATATCTTCCTTATGTTTGAACAGGTTGATTATACCATCAGCTACGACATCCATATGTTTATAGGTATATACTCTGCGAGGTATAGTCAGACGTACGGTTTCGAGTTTAGGCTTATGGTTTTCATGAGTTATTTTATCTCGGCCTGCCGAAACGATACCTCTTTCCATACTACGAACTCCGGTTTCTACATAAATATTAGCAGCAAGACTTTGTGCAGGGAATTCTTCTTGAGAAAGATGAGGACAAAAGCGTCTGGCATCTAAAAAAACAGCATGTCCGCCTATAGGTTCAATAATTGGTACTCCAGCTTCAAGGAGTCTTTCGCCCAGATAACGAACTTGTTTGATACGATGTTCGATATACTCAAATTGGACTGACTCTTTGAGACCGATTGCCATTGCCTCCATGTCGCGGCCGGCCATTCCTCCGTATGAAGGCATACCTTCATATACGACAACTAATTCTTTGGCGTCCTGAAAAAGTTCGTCGTCATTCATACATAAGAATCCACCGATATTTACCAAACAATCTTTTTTTCCACTCATTGTGCAACCATCTGCATAGCTGAACATTTCATGTACGATTTCTTTGATTGTTTTATCTTCATAGCCGGATTCTTGTTCTTTAATGAAATAGGCGTTTTCAACACATCTTGTAGCATCAAAAAATACTTTGATCCCATGTTTTGATGTCAGCTCACGAACGTCTCTCATGTTTTTCATGGATACAGGCTGACCGCCTGCAAGATTAACTGTGACAGCAAGACATACGTACGCAATAGCATCTGCGCCTTTTTCATCAATGAGTTTTTGTAGTTTTTCAAGGTCAATATTTCCTTTAAACGGAATATTAAGTGAAGCGTCATGGGCTTCGTCTCGGATGATATCTGCGAAGATACCGCCATTACGTTCCTGATGGTAACGTGTAGTTGTAAAATACATATTGCCGGGAACATATTGCCCGGGTTTAATTGCGATCTGTGACAGGAGGTTTTCCGCACCTCTCCCTTGATGAGTCGGAACCATATGCTTAAAACCGAATAGCTCTTTGACTGTAGCATCTAAGTGATGAAAATTTCTACTGCCGGCGTAAGCTTCATCTCCTTGCATCATTCCTCCCCATTGTTTATCACTCATAGCATTCGTACCGCTATCGGTAAGAAGATCTATGTAAACATCTTCGGAGTCGATTAAAAAAGTATTAAATCCTGCTTTTCTGATAACTTCTTCGCGTTCCTTGCGCGAGATCATTTTTACCGGCTCGACGCATTTTATGCGAAAAGGTTCAGCCGGAAAATCATTAAAATTCATAATGGCAACAGTTTAAGATTAATAATGCGCAGGAAAAGTAAGTATATTTTTTGAATAGCCTGCTATTCAAAGTGTTAAAATCAAAAATTAGTTTGGAAATCGAAGTATTTATTGATTTGCTCAATAGTTGCATCTTTAAGTAATACTTGTTTGTTGCTGTCCAATAAATAAAGTGTCGGTATTGCCTTCAAATCATACATTTGATTCATCTTTATTTTTGAATCGGGATTATAGGATACAATCCAGTTTTGAGGATACTCGTTAACGGAATGTTCCCACAAATCAAGCTCCTCGTCTGTGTAAACAGCCAGAATTGTCAATCTCTTGTTGTTTACCAGATTATTGATTGAATTGGAGTTCTCTAAATCTTGTTTAATTTCTTTGCAAGCATGGCAGTCAGGGTTGTAGAAAAAGACAAGCGTATAAGGGCTTTTTATATTATATAGTGTGGATTTATTTTTAATTGTTTTGTATTCAAAATTAGAAGCTTTGTGTCCGATCCTGTTTTTAGATACTAGTTCTTGCTGATAAGCCAAACGCGTGCTATCACCAAATGATAATTTATTTGTCTGAAGCAATGAGTTTATAAAACATAAATAGTACTCATCATTTCTGAAAGGTGAATTTGGATCGTAAAGATATTTTTCTGATAACTGATAAAGTCTGTTCAGATAAAGAGAGTCTGTATCAAAATGGGTTATACATTTGTTGATCGTTGCGCAAAAATTGACTTGTTCACCTTCGCGTAAAAATAACAGATAATTAGAGTATAGTTGCTCAAAGTTTGTAGTATCCGTTTTGAGTTGTTGATTTTGTATATCGAAGTTAGACCAGTAATTGGCTGCAAGATAGGTCGCTCTTGCCTCAGGTTCTACGATGGTCATAGGTATGTCAGGCAATTTAAAATCTGTTGTACTATTGTTTTCTGTCTCAGAGTTTGTTTTTTCGGCTTGAGTTTTTGGACTGCTCTGACATCCGAAAAAAACGAATGAAATTAATAAATAAGTAATTCTTTTCATGATCAAATATATCGATAGTTATAGCTGACAAATATATAAGAAATCTATGAAGGTTTTACGACTCTTTTAAATAAAAATAAAAGAGAGTAATCAGATTTATGATGATTACTCTCTTAGTTATAATATTAGAAATTATCAGTGTTTATAGGGTATTCAGATATTCATTTAAGCGATTTACATAAATGGCTGCACCATTCGCTTTTACATTTTGCTCAGTGAAATCTTTAAGAATTCCATTTAGTTTGATTAAAGCTTTAGTCTGTCCTTTCTGGCTTAGCTCATCCTGAAGAATCTTGATTTTCTCATAGGATTGAAGCCCTTCAATCATTCTTTCATTACGAATGGATGTTCTGGCTCCCGGATAGATAGCATAAGTATCTCCTGCTGCCCAGTCGCGGAACCGACTATCTAATAAAGGTTCTTTTACCCAGTGATTGAAAGACCAGCGAAGATAACCGTCAATGTCCTCTGTAGCAGCATGAATTGGTATCCACGCACTTTCAGCAGGATCAGAGAATGTGAAGTTATTAGGATATGCTTCAGCACAACAAGTGTAGTAGGTTGTAATATAACCTAACTCCTTGCGTTTTTCTTTGATGTGTTCCGGGTACCTGATTCTTTGTGCCAGAGAATAATCCCAAACACGTGTAGCGAATTCTTCATGATAAGTTCCTGCAAAAGAGACTTTGAAGTCTTTGTCTACACTCTCAACTAAAGCTAAGGTTTTCAATACATGCTCCATAGGACGCTCGTCAATTGAAATGCACGTAATATCGAACCAGCCTTTTTCTTTCAGATGTTTAGAGAATGATGTGAGCATAGCTCCCCACATATCATTGAATTCCGGCTCTCCCGGTTTTGTTTTAATGGATTTAAATGTATTAGTTGCCTGATCCAAATACTGAAATGACAGGTGCCATGGAATCATTGAATAGCAATTGATTTGCTTATTGATGCCTTGAGATAACATGAATTCTACCCACATATCAAATACGGTGTAATCAAACATCCAACTTCCGTCAGCCTTTTTTACCCATGTAACCATTGTTTCGTATGGATCCTCTGTTTGAGCATTCCAGGGTTGATGCATAATTGATGTGGTAATGACGTTAATTCCCATGTTTTTCATCATTTCTGCATATGGCTTCATGGCGTCAAAATGCTCTTTACTCCAGGGGTCAACCTGATAATAACGAGCTATAGAGAATGGATTTTGCCAAAGATCTAAATGAAACTTCCAATCTTCAGGTTGTGGTAGAGTTCTGTTTTTTACATTAACTGAAAAAGTTTCTTTTTTACCATTAACAGTCAATGTTCCTGTGTATTTACCGGGTTTTGCATCTTCCGGTACCCAGACTCTAACCCAAATAGAACGAGTTGATTTGGGGTCTAATTTGATTGATTCAAGATGATGATCAATAGGATCTGCAACTAAAGATGAATCAAA
>JBOFIZ010000537.1:0-10219 GCA_051650425.1 Bacteroidales bacterium | reverse complement strand
CTGATACTCATTTAATGGGTTGGGAGGCGAGTAGCGGATATCATTCTGATGATTCACTAATCTATGCTTTCTCTCATACACACTTGAGTGGTACCGGTATTGGCGATTTGGGAGATGTTGCTTTGTTGCCTTATTCAGGCAATCCGGACTCTATTCCTGTTGCTAAATTTAGTAAGAATAAGGAGTTTGCTTCTCCGGGTGTTTATAGTGTCACGTTGGATAACTTCGGTATTGATGTGGAATTAACGTCAACTGAGCGTGTAGGTATGCACAAATACTCTTACACTCAGGGAGCTGAACGAAAGGTGATGCTTAATCTGGCCCATATTCTTCAAGCAAACTGGGGACACCGTATCTTGAATAACGAAGTAGATGTTGTTTCAAATGAAAAAATAACCGGAACTATTGTTACACGAGGTTGGGCTCATCATCAGACAATATCTTATGTGATCTTGTTTTCAGAACCATTTACCTCTGCTCGATTTGCAGAAAATGGGAAAACAGAAACAATTACAGCTCCTTTTAAAAATGATAGTACCATTCAGTCTCAATTGTATTTCTCCTTTGCAGACTCAGATAAACCACTTTTTGTAAAAGTGGCTATCTCGCCGGTTGACGTAGAAGGAGCAGAAAAGAATATGGCAGCCGAACTTCCGGGATGGGATTTTGACGCCGTAAAAGCTCAGTCTCAAAACATCTGGAGAGATCAACTGGCAAACGTATCTGTTACAACACAGGATACAACGGTATTGAAAAACTTTTATACAGCTTTATATCATACAATGGTTGCTCCGATCTTGTGGCAAGATGTTGATGGCCGTTACAAAGGGATGGATAAGGAAATTCATCAGGCAGCTCCGGGATATGTTAATTATACGGCATTCTCTCTTTGGGATACTTTCCGTACTTTACATCCATGGATGTCAATCTATAATCCGGAAAAAGCAAAACAATTCGGAGATGTGTTGGTACAAGGTTATAAAGAAGGAACAATTCTACCGAAATGGCCATTGGCATCTAACTATACAGGTTGTATGGTCGGATATCCGGCTGTTGCTGTATTAGCCGATTTGGCTGCTAAGGGAATGGTTGATCCGGCAGATCTGAACGCATGGAAAGAAGCCGGAGTTAATTCATCGATATACCGTGCCGATCTGGCAGAGAAATTTAAAGGGACACGTGAATTGGATATGATTACAAAACATATCTATTTCAAAGAAAAATATGGCTTCGTACCTGCTGACTCTATTTCTGAATCAGTATCATGGGGAGTTGAGATGGCTTACTATGACTGGTGTATCGCAAAATTAGCAGAATTAGCCGGAGATACAGCCGTAGCAAAAGCTTATTACAAAAAAGGAGATTATTATAAACGCTATCTGGATCCTGAAACAGGTCTGATGCGCGGTGTAATGGGCGACGGTAAATTCAGAACGCCGTTTAATCCTTTCTATTCAGCTCATATGGAAAGTGACTATGTGGAAGGAACTGCTTTCCAGTGGTCTTACTTCTTCCCACACGCTGTAAATGGCTATATTGAAACTGTTGGTGGCAAGAAAGTGTTGGAGACTCGTTTGGATTCTTTATTCGCGGCGTCTTCTCATGTCGACGGAGAAACAGCATCTGCTGATATCACAGGATTGATCGGGCAATATGCACATGGTAATGAGCCAAGTCATCACATTGCTTATTTATATAACTGGACTGATAACCCGTCTAAAGGTCAGGAAAAATTAGACTTCGTTATGAAGAACTTCTATACACCTGCAGAAGATGGTATTATCGGAAATGAAGATTGCGGACAAATGTCTGCCTGGTATGTAATGTCAGCTTTAGGTTTCTATCAGGTTTGTCCGGGTGAACCGGTTTATACGGTTGGTCGTCCGCTTGTGGATGATGCAAAAATTCAATTGCAAAACGGAAAAACGTTTGAGATCTTAGTACTGAATAATTCAGCTGACAACATGTATGTACAGCAAGTTGAATTAAACGGTAAAGTTCTGGATGATTTATTCTTCACGCATGATGATATTATGAATGGAGGTAAATTGACAATAACAATGGGAGCTGCTCCTAAGAATTAAGAAATACGCTAACTATTCAGTTTATGAAATTATTAAATAAAGGATTTGCTTTGGCTTTGTCGCTTTTTGCTCTGATCGGAGCAAAAGCACAACAGCCTGTAGATTATGTTAATCCATTTATCGGAACAACGAATTACGGAACAACGAATCCGGGAGCTATTTGTCCTAACGGACTGATGTCTGTAGTTCCTTTTAATGTAATGGGGTCTTCCGAAAATCGTTTTGATAAAGACAAACAATGGTGGTCTACTCCTTATGACTATACAAATAAATTCTTCACGGGTTATTCGCATGTTAATCTGAGTGGTGTAGGTTGTCCGGATATGGGTTCACTTTTATTGATGGCTACAACAGGCGATTTAGAAGTTGATTACAGAAAATACGGAAGTACTTATGATCAGGAAAGTGCGACTCCGGGTTATTATACTAACTTTTTGACAAAGTATGGCATTAAAACGGAAGTATCAGCAACACCACGTACAGGGATTACCCGTTTCACTTTTCCTGCCGGTCAGGGTAATATTCTTCTGAACTTAGGAGAAGGCCTGACTAACGAAACGGGAGCTTACATGCGTAGAGTGAGTGATACAGAAGTGGAGGGGATGAAACTTCTGGGATCATTTTGCTATAATCCGCAGGCTGTTTTTCCGATCTATTTTGTAATGAAGGTAAGTAAGAAACCTAATCAGGTAGGCTACTGGAAAATGCAACGTCCGATGACCGGAGTAGAAGCAGAGTGGGACAAAGATAACGGACAATACAAGTTATATACGAATTATTCCAGAGATATCGCCGGTGATGATATCGGATGTTATTTTAGTTATGATACTACAGCCGGAGAAGTTATCGAAGTTCAGATGGGTGTTTCTTTTGTAAGTATCGAAAATGCTCGTGAAAACCTGCGTAAGGAACAGCCTGCATTTGATTTTGAGAAAACAAAAGCAGAAGCCCGCAAAAAATGGAATGATGATTTATCCCGTATTATGGTAGAAGGGGGTACAGAAGATGAAAAAACAATTTTCTATACGGCTCTATACCATATGCTTATTCATCCGAATATTTTACAGGATGTGAACGGACAATATCCGGCAATGGAAACAGGTGAAATTCTTTCGACTAAAGGAGATCGTTATACCGTTTTCTCATTATGGGATACATATAGAAATGTACATCAGTTATTGACACTTGTATACCCTGAGAAACAGGAACAAATGCTGAATACAATGCTTGATATGTACAGAGAGCACGGCTGGTTCCCTAAATGGGAGCTGTTCGGACGTGAAACACTGACAATGGAAGGTGATCCGAGTATTCCTGTAATTGTTGATTCATGGATGAAAGGCTTACGTAACTTTGATATCAATCTGGCTTATGAAGGGATGTATAAATCAGCTACAACGCCAGGAAAAGATAATCTGATGCGTCCGGATAACGATGATTATACAGGATTAGGTTATGTCGCACTTCGCGAGCCTTATGATAACTCTGTTTCTCATGCTTTGGAATATTACATTGCTGATCATTCTTTAAGTCAGCTTGCTGAAGCTTTGGGTAAAAAAGAAGATGCTAAGTTATTTAAGGAACGTTCTTTGAATTATAAGAACTATTATTGTAAAGAATTTGGTACATTGCGTCCGAAACTACCGGATGGTAAGTTTTATGGGCCTTTCAATCCGAAACAAGGCGAGAACTTTGAACCAAGTCCGGGTTTCCATGAAGGAAACTCATGGAATTATACGTTCTATGTTCCGCATGATGTTTATGGTTTAGCTAAATTAATGGGAGGTAAAAAGAATTTCGTAAATAAACTGCAAATGGTTTTTGACGATAATCTTTATGATCCGGCGAATGAACCGGATATTGCTTATCCTTATTTATTCAGCTATTTCAAAGGTGAAGAGTGGAGAACTCAAAAAGAGGTAACACGTCTTTTAAAAGAGTATTTCAAGAATAACCCGAAAGGAATACCTGGAAATGATGACACAGGAACGATGTCAGCATGGGCATTGTTTAGTATGATGGGATTCTATCCTGACTGTCCGGGTTCACCTGAATATACATTGACAACACCGACTTTCGATAAAGTAACCATCAAACTTGATAAGAAATATTACAAGAATGATGAACTTGTTATTGAGAAGAAAGGTAAGAATCCTTCAGATATTTATATCAAGGATATGAAGTTGAATGGGAAGCCATTGAAAAAATATAGAATAGACCATAAAGACTTAGTCGAAGGAAATAAATTGATCTTCGAACTTAAATAATATTCGTTTGTAAGCGTACTTGTCATGGGACAGGTACGCTTACTTCGTTTTTGTACAGAATAATCTTATATACAAGCCAGAATGAAAACCAAATTACAATTATTATTAACCGGAATATCCGTCTTGCCTGCATTAACCATGGCATCCGCAAAAAACGAAAAACCGCATATTATACTTATCATGACAGATCAGCATCGGTTTGATGCGTTGGGATGCATAGAAGGATCTCCTGTAATTTCCCCGAATATTGATGCATTAGCAAAGGATGGAAATCTTTTCTGTAATGCCTATTCTTCTTCACCAAGCAGTACACCTGCCCGGGCAGGGTTGCTAACAGGTATGTCACCATGGAAACACGGTATGCTCGGGTATGGAAAAGTAGCCGAAAAGTATCCGTATGAATTGCCGCAGATGTTGAGGGGTCTGGGCTATATGACTATGGGTATCGGTAAAATGCATTATCATCCTCAAACCGCTTTACATGGTTTTCATACAACGATACTGGATGAAAGCGGACGCAGAGAGGCTCCTTATTTTATAAGCGATTACCATAAATGGTTTTATACGAATGCTTTCGGTGAGAATCCCGATAAAACGGGTATCGGATGGAATGATCATGGAAATAAACCCTATCAGTTAGACGAGAGACTTCATCCGACAAAATGGACAGGAGATGTGGCTGTAACAACCATTGAAAACTATCAATCCGATCAGCCTCTTTTTCTGAAAATCTCCTTTGCACGACCTCATAGCCCGTATGATGCACCTCAAAGATTGTTGGAGCGATATAGCAACACAATTATACCGGCTCCTGCAAAAGGAGAATGGAGTAAGAATGTCGGAGTAAATCTGACAGATCCGTCTCAAAATCCGGAGGCAGCATTCGGAAACTTCGGAGATGCTTATGCGAAAGCATCCAGACGGAACTATTATGCCTCTATAACCTTTATTGATGAACAGGTCGGACGTATCATCGAAGAGTTAAAGGCAAAAGGGATGTATGAGAATGCACTGATATGTTTTGTTTCTGATCATGGCGATATGATGGGTGATCATAATCACTGGCGTAAAACCTATGCCTACGAAGGATCGGCTGCAATACCATTTATCGTTAAAATGCCGCAATCAGTCGAAATGCAAATAGAAAAAGGACAAGTATTGGATTATCCGGTCGAACTAAGGGATTTATTGCCGACCTTCCTGGATGTAAATAACTGTGCGAAACCGGAAGCTATGGATGGTCTGTCATTACTGCCTCTTTTGACTACTCAGTCACCTCAATGGCGTAAATGGCTGGATCTCGAGCATGCTACTTGTTATAAAAATGAGAATTACTGGTGTGCTTTGACAGATGGAAAGCTAAAATATATCTGGTTCATGTACACAGGTGAAGAACAACTTTTCGATTTAGACAAAGATCCGTATGAATCAGAGAATCTTATCGGAAATAAAAAATATGCTAAGATCACAAAAGAAATGCGAGAAGCCATGAAGAGTCATTTAAAAGAGCGGGGAGAAGAGTGGGTGAAGGATAATGAACTGGTGAAACGTAATAAAACGCTTTTGTATAGTCCTAATTATCCTGAAAACAAAAAACACTAATAACCCGATTAATGAAAAAACTATTTTTATTAATGTGCATCCTCTGCTTAAGTAGCAGATTACTGGTTGCACAAGAGCCTATTCGTATTCAGACGAAGAATACCGAATTAATTCTGAAAGTTGAGAATAAGGAATTAAAACAAGTCTATTTTGGAGAGAAGCTGCCCGATAATGGAACTATTATGAATGAGCGGGGGCGTTATTCTGCCTATTCGACTTTTGGTCTTGGCGAGCAAAATGAAGTAGCTTTGCATGCAGTCCATGCAGACGGTAATACTTCTACAAAACTTGATTTTGTCGGAGTGACACAAACACAAGAGGGGGATGATGTTATCTTGACAACAGTCCAACTCAAAGACCCTGTTTATCCGTTTTTTACGACATTGTACTATAAAGCTTATACGAATGATGATTTGATTGAATGCTGGAGTGAGTATAAACACCAGGAAAAAAAGCCGGTAACACTTTATCAGTTTGCATCAGGTCAGCTGTCTCTGAAAAACAGAAGTTACTGGTTAACGCATTTTACAGGCGACTGGGCAGGCGAGTTTAATGAAAAACAGGTAGAGCTTACAGAAGGTATAAAGATTATTGATACCAAATTAGGTACACGGGCTACTTTCTATAATCATCCCGTAAGTTTTCTCTCATTAGATAAACCGGCAACAGAAGATGACGGAGAGGTTGTCGGTCTGGCACTGGCATGGCCTTCAAACTATCGCTTTCTGTTTGAGAAAAATAGTCAGCAAGAGTTGCGTGTACTGGCAGGTATGAATCCTTATGCATCTCAGTATCGTCTGAAAAAAGATGAGATATTTAAAACACCGTCTTTATTATACACTTACAGTAAAAATGGAAAAGGAGAGGTGAGTCGCAACTTCCATCGCTGGGCTCGTGCTCATTGGTTACATAATGGAGATAAAGATCGCTATTCATTGATGAATAACTGGGAAGCGACTTATTTTAGTTTCGACGAACCGGCACTGCAATCTATTATAAAAGATGCTTCGAAGATGGGGTTTGATCTGTTTTTGTTAGATGATGGCTGGTTTGGTAATAAACATCCTAGAAATAGTGATAATGCAGGTTTGGGAGACTGGCAGGTCAATAAAGAAAAATTGCCGAATGGAATAGGATGGCTGGTAAAAGAATGTACCAATAATAATATAAAATTCGGTATCTGGTTAGAGCCGGAAATGGTTAATCCGAAAAGCGAATTGTTTGAAAAACATCCTGATTGGGTGATTCAGCAACCAAATCGTGAACATCGTTTGTTCCGTAATCAATTGGTATTGGACTTATCGAACCCGAAAGTTCAGAATTTTGTTTTTGAGACAGTTGACCAACTGTTGAAAGAGAATCCGGATATTGCGTATGTAAAATGGGATTGTAACCGGGCCATAACCAATGGAGGCTCGACCTATTTGTCTCCCGAAGAGCAATCTCATTTGTGGATAGACTATGGACGCGGCTTTTTATCAGTAATGGATCGTGTCAGAGCAAATCATCCGGATGTACATTTCATGTTGTGCGGTGGCGGTGGTGGCCGTCTGGATTATGGGTCTCTTAAATATTTTGAAGAGTATTGGCCAAGTGACAATACGGATGCTTTACAACGCGTATTTATTCAGTGGGGTAATTCACAATTCTTCCCAGCAATAGCGATGTGTTGTCATGTATCTGCAAGTCCGAACCATCAGACACAGCGTCGCACTCCGCTTAAGTTCCGATTTGATGTAGCCATGTCAGGAAAACTTGGGATGGATTTGCAACCCCGCAGTATGAATGAGAAAGAAATTCAGTTTGCGAAGGAAGCGATTCATACGTATAATCGAATTAAAAATACGATATTTACAGGCGATTTATACCGTATTTTATCACCTTATGAAAATAATGTAGCAACCTTGAATTATGTTTCACCCGAAAAAGATAAAGCAGTATTTTATGCTTATCGGTTGAAGTCGCATATTAGTGAGGTCTCTCCGAAGTATAAAATGAAGGGATTGGATCCTGATAAAAACTATAAGTTGAATGAAATAAATATATTTCCGGGCGAAGGTTTATCGATTGCTGATTTACAAAAAGTATATACCGGAGCTTACCTCATGAACTCAGGGGTTTCATTAAGGCTATACGGAGATTACGATAGTGTGGTAATCGAAGCAGAAGAAGTAATTTAATATAGATAGACAGTTCGATTTTATTTTGGAAGGTAGTCTGATTCATTTCAGACTACCTTTATTATATCATTTTGATAAATGATAAAAATTCTTTTTTTTAATTGTAATAAAGTGGTGAAATAAGATATTAGGGTTGATTAATTTCGTACTATTGTATATCTGATACTTATTACTAAGTTTAAATACAATGAATAAACTAATTAGCCTCTTTCGATTAACTGAATTTCTTAGTTGTAATCATTAATATACAATGAATGATATTGATGATTACCGAGATTTGGGAGCTTAACCTGTGTTTGATGATAGCCCTGTTTTGATGATAGCTAAATTCTGAGGGTAAAAAAGTCAGAACAAATAAAACTTTTAAATGAATAATTATGGAAAACAAATTTTTATTGAGTGTACAAGTGAAGCTGTTAGCTTCATTTCTTTCTATCGCTGCACTATCTGCTTGTTCAGAATCAAACAAATCATCAGTGATCAGGAAAACAGCTCCGATAGAGCTTCTATCTCCTCAGGATATCTCATTGGAGAAGATTGTAAGTTCTATAACTGCAATCCCATTAGAAACGAATGACTCATCTTTATTAAGACAATTTTCACCTAATTCATTATGGGTAGGAGATGATTATATCTTGGTGGTTTCAGATGGATTAAAGCAATTTGATCGTACGGGTAAATTTATTAAGCAACTAGTTTCGAAAGGAGAAGGGCCGGATAACGTCCCTTATATTGGTGATTATTGGATTGTCGATGATCTTGTTTATGTAACTTATAGTACTGAATGTAAGGTGTATAATCTAAATGGACAGCTAGTCAGATCTTTTACATTACCCGTTTTCCCAAGTGGTTTTTGTGTAACAGAGAACGGACAAACGTTCATAGCAGCTCTTGCGGGTATAGGAGCTAATGGAACTCAAAGGCTTGCATTTTTCGAAGAAGATAAGACCCCCGATATTATTTTAAGACCTGGTGTAACAAAAGAGCAGGTGAAAAATACTTATATGCTTGGACAAGAAGGTACTTTTCGTGCAAGTGGTAAAAAAATATATCTGAAGGAGGTGTTAAATGATACAATTTTTTCCGTGGATGCAAATACAAAAACTATGCATCCTTTTCTGATACTTGAGTTAGGTGAGAAGCGAAGTACGCCGGCAAAACGTTATGAGCTTCTACCTGAAGAGTTATTTATGACTACTCCGTTTAATAATTTTGTTGGTGTAAATGATGAAATGCTAATTTTTAATTCTCTTTGTCCGGATGTAGAAAAGCAATGTACGCATTCATCTGTAATCTGTTACAATTTAAACGATAATACGACTCTGTCAGGGCGTTTGAAATATAGTAATAGATTATTGGATAGTATAGATCCATCAATTGTGGCAAACTTAAATGATGAGAATCGGAATTACTTTACACCTTTTACGATGACACAAGACGGCAAACAGCTCGTGTCGGTTGTACATCCGATTGAAGATAAGAATCCAGTATTAATTTTTGCGACATTTATTGAATAAAAAAGTGTTGTCATAGAATAAAGCCGACTTAAAGAAAAACGAAGGTAGTCTGATTCATTTCAGACTACCTTTATTATATCATTCCAGTCGGTTGTATATCTTTTAGATAAATGATTCCGGTTCATCTTAAAAGGCTCCGGATCTTGTGCTGCCAATATCAACTTATCACGTCCCCATTTGAGATTAATTTTATCCCACGTTTTCATTAAGCGATTATGTTTTTCCCGATCGATCGTGTCAAATAAATTTCCTTGTATCGCGGTTTTCGTTTGTATTCCTCCTAAAATGACGCCAGCTTTTTTGTATCCGAATCCTTGTCTGTATATTGACTTCAGCGCTTTGAGCGAAGCGGCAGCCAACTCGAGTGTACTATCAGACGCAACATCAAGAGTGATAAGTCTGCTTTCATACTGTGCAGGTAATTCAGGGCGGTGCCGGTTTGTGTAAATAAAGACAGTAAGCGTGTGACAGACCCCACTCTGAGCACGAAGTTTTGTAGCACACAAAGTTGTAAAGCGGGTTATATGGCTTTTCAGAATTTTTAAATCATAAACCTCCGTAGGGAAAGA
>JBOFIZ010000536.1:0-5387 GCA_051650425.1 Bacteroidales bacterium | reverse complement strand
GTCCAGAACGTAATGAGTTCGTATTTGGCGGATATGCCCAATATACATACAAACCTCTCAGTAATCTAACTATTCTGGCAGGTATCCGTGCCGATCATCACAATGAATACGGGGCTTTTATTACACCGCGCTTACATGTAAAATATGATCCGATGGACTGGATGCAATTAAGAGCGTCTATTGGCAAGGGATATCGCTCTGTAAATGTATTAGCCGAAAACAATTATTTACTTGCTTCGTCCCGAATCCGGAATCTGTCTATTGCAGATAATTTGAATCTGGAAGAGTCCCTGAACTGGGGTTTAAGCTTAAGCATGCAAATTCCGGTAGCAAACAAGGAGCTAACCATAACTACGGACTTCTATCGGACAGACTTTCAGAAACAAGTCATTGCAGATATGGAAACCGATCCTCATGCTATCAGCTTTTATAACCTGAAAGGAAAATCCTATGCGAACAGTTTTCAATTTGAAGCAGGCTATTCATTATTTGAAGGATTTGAGCTTCGCGCAGCTTATAAATATACTGATACAAAAATAACCTATAATGGTATCTTGTTGGATAAAGCACTGCAAAGCAAGCATAAAGGACTTTTTTCAGCCTCCTATCAATTTGGAAATCCACTTAAAAGATGGCAAATCGATTATACAGCTCAGCTGAATGGCGGCGGACGCATGCCAAACCCCGGACAAGTAAATCCTCAATGGGATAAAAGCTATAATTCCTATTGGGTAAATATGATGCAAGTGTCAAAATTCTTCAAAAACTGGTCTGTTTATATCGGAGCTGAAAATTTATTCAATTTTAGCCAGAAGAATCCGATTATTGATGCCGGTAATCCTTATGGAAACCTATTTGACGCAACTATGATCTGGGGACCCGTACATGGTCGTTCTCTTTACGCTGGAATTCGCTGGTCAATTCCTCAAAAATAAAAGCTGATAAATAACTATTATATAAACTCGAAATAAACTCTTATGAAATCAATTAAATACATTTCTATAGCATTCTTGCTTACCATTTCTGTACAATCGTTCGCAAAAAACAAGGAAAAAGCTATTCCTGCAGATACAGTTACTTATAATATGCCGTTGCATGGAAAGCATTGTGAAAATATTATTATGAAGAATATTCCTTATGAAAAAGGAGTCATTAAAACAAAAGTTGATCTGGATAAGCAAGCTGTAACAGTCATTTTCAAGAAAGAAAAAACAAATAAATCTCTTCTTGAGAAAGCCTTCGACAAATTAGGTTATAAGGCTATACAAGTACCATCAATAAAACAATAAGAATACTAAAAAGACGGGATGAAAAGAATAATTCTTTTCATCCCGTTATACTTAGATATCTCAACAGACTTCATTCATAAAACATGCGGGTATTCCTACTTATAATTTAATTTCGAAACATCTATACTTACAATAGAGGGATTCACATCGTCCTGCTCACCCGGCAAATAACCAATAAAATACAACATATTATCCTTGTCAAGGAATTGAGGAGAATTAAAATATACCTCCGGATCCAGGTTTTCATCTTGTTTAATAATAAGCTCTTGTGAGTTTTTCTTATTTATAAACCAATGATACAAATCGGGCGCTTGCTTGGCTCTGTTCTCAGCTATATGAAAATAAGCATAATCTTTATTTTCCAGATAATTTCGTATAACGGCATAATCATTTTCGCGTATAAATGCAATAAAACCGAATGGATCGTCCGGTATTAGCTTTTTATCCAATTCAAGATCACCAAAATCTATGGTGAATGTGTTTTTCAGTTTTCCATCTGCTATTTGATAGACTTTTGAATCAAAACTTTCATGAAACGTAATACACTCTTCTCCTTTATGTAAATTATTTTCACCCCATGGCAACACATCCATATCTGCTACCAGATATTGATCAGATGAATTCATCGTTGCATCATGCTTCATCAATTTATTTGGATTAACAGTTTTTGAATTGCCGGAATAAAACCAAAAGCTCCCGGATGGATCATAATAAAAAGCAAAGGCAGGATAAGGAATCTTATTCTTATTCACAAAATCGCCGTGATAATTATATTTAAACAAACCATTCGTGGTAAGCAGATTTATCGTATTTGTAACAGGATCAACAGACAAGTCAAAAAGTTCTGTATATTCTTCAGGCCCACTGCCTACATTTCCAATTTTATTCATGAACTTACCTTCATTCGTAAACCTTAATACTTCAGGTGTATGCTCCCTCGAATAAATAAAAAAGTCAATATCGTAACCTACAGTCATCAGACCACCAATCATACTTTCCTCTGTCATCTCTAAAGGTATAATCTTTGCAGGTTTCATATTCGCAACGTCAGATGCAATCGCTTTTTCTTTATTGAAAACGATCGTATTATCTGTACTTTTACTATTCGAACAACCACTTCCCGTGAATAAAGTCAGAAGAAATATAAGTGAACACAACTTTTTCATATACATGAATATTAAATGAAGGCTTATCTGTAATATATATTTGCGGACAAAAGTTAAAATCACGCAACTATATAGTTATTTCTGACAAATATATAAATTATTTAAATAAAACTAGATAATAAGCATAAAAAACAGATTGAAATGCAGATTATTAACAATCAGATAATCAATATATCTCGTAATAAAACTGGAAAATAACCTATTTCAGAATGGCCTTCTGAATTAATTTATAATAACAGATTCTGATATTATAAAATCCAGATTGAAATTCGCCATCTTTAGATAGAAATGTATTATTCCCGACATCAGAAAGTAATATTAAAACCGTTCATTTGCTCTGGGTATAAACAAATACTTGTGTACCCTTTAATTGTCCAATTACGCTGTTTAATTAGTATTACATATTTTGGTTTTCTGGTTGTAAGTGGTCGAAGCTACTCGGGAGAGCGCTTCGACCTTTTAATTTTCTATGAAATCAAGAATATCCCTATAAACCTTCATATGTCCTTTTTCATTAAGAACTTCATGCTTCATTCCGGGATAAATGATATTCTCGAAATTATGATACCCGATTTTCCGCAACATATTCAATGATTCAGTTGTTCCGCGAATTCCACCTGCTACAGGATCATGTTCCCCTGAAATACATAAAACCGGCAAGTCGGGGTTATTACATAAATAATGATTATAGGCTTTCAGTTCTTTGACCGACTCCATCACTGTCAGAACAGATTGATTACAATACTTAAATCCGCATAATGGATCTGCTTTATATGCCGAAATATTTACCTGATTTGCACTTATCCATGAAACATCACTGCCATTCATAATAAAGTGACGTAAAAACGCATTGTACCCATGAGAACCAGAGATCGAGATCGCTAAATGTGTCAGAAATATCCCCAACGGTAAAAAAGGATTGTAATGAACGGTACCACTTAGAATCAATTTTTCAATCTGATCATCATGTTTTTCGATATAGCAACGCGCAAAAACAGAACCTAATGAGTGTCCGAATAAATAAAGTGGTTTCATCGGGTGAAGTAAACATATGTACTGACTTACCTCATATAAATCTTCAATGATTAACTCATAACCATCCATGTAACCTAAAGGAAACCTATTATCTACAGATGCTCCATGTCCACGATTATCTGACAGTATAACAGCATAGCCCTGCTCATTTAAAAATCTGCAAAATCCATAATATCGTTCTTTATGCTCAACCGATCCGTGTATAATCTGAATCAGGCCTTTCGGCCTATCCAGATCAAATAAGGCTAGTGATATCCGGAATCCATCCTTCGCTGATATAAAAAATTCATTCATAATTTTTTCCCTGTCCTTTCTTTTCTACATATAACTCCCGTCCGAACCATTTAGTTTGTATCATTATATAGAAAACTGAATATCAAATATTTATTTACTAAATATCCATTCTTAAAATAAACCATTCAGAATACGATTAATAATAAAATATGTGAAAAACACTGCGCCAACTAAACAATATACCACCTTTAAAATGTTATATATATTGACTTTTATATTATTCACTTGATACACAAATGACAAATTTTCTAAGATCCTTTATTTCTATTATATGTGTTTCAACATGGATCTCTATTTCTGAATATATTCGAAATGAAATTTTATATAGACAAGAGTGGATTGATCAATACGAAAAAACAGGATTATTATTTCCGGAACGTGAATATATGTGGATATTATGGGCTTTACTTTATGCCTGCTTTATTTTAGCATTGACATTGAAATTCTCACGATGGAAATCTATTATTATAACTTGGTTCACCGGTATACTTCTAATGTGGTTAACAATTGGCTATAATGGAACTATCCCTTTGAGTATTTTTATCGGAATTCTACCTCTGTCGTTTATCGAATCGGTTGTTTCTGTTTACCTTTTCGGTCTGATACGCAATAGTCCGACAAAACATTTATAAGAATAAAAGAGAATATGCATTATCTTGTGAATAGATGATTAATAACCATACAATAACGGATTTTCTAAATTATCGGGTTATGAAACATATCATTTATAGTACTTGTACTATTCTATTTCTAAGTGGACTAATCTCTTTCTCAGAATTCTTTCGTAATGAGATTTTTTATAGCGCAGCTTGGATAAGTTATTACAATAAATTGGATATGACTCCTCCTCTGGATGATGTTATTAGTGTCTATTCTATTATTTGCTGTTTATTATATACATTCTTTATATTTACTCTATCAGGGCGCTATTCCTATATCAGAACCTTGATAACAACATTCTTTGTTGGTTTTTCGCTGCAATGGTTAACCTCCGGGAATGCTGACATTAATTCATTAATGACTGTTGTTTCAACAATACCATTATTTTTAATTGAAACAATACTGATTGTATCACTCTCATATCTGTTCAGAAAATGGGAAATTAATTATCTAAAAGATAAACATTTTGCTTTAACCCATACGGAAAACTAGCTATTATGCTTTTCCGTCTCATATAAAATCCGATTTGTTCTTTATTTTAAATGGATCAATCTCTGAATATTCAGAGATCGGTCCATTATTTGTTTTCGGATAAAACTACATCGGCAGCCGGAAGATGTTTTGTATTTACAGGAATTATATATTTTTGCGTTCAAAGACCTAATCAAATTTAATTCTATGCTATTTATAAACACATTATTAACCGCAAGTACAATTGCACCCACAGCAACACAACAACCAAACATTATCGTTTTTTTAATTGACGATATGGGAGTCATGGACACATCCGTGCCATTTATAGTCGATAAAAATGGCAAACCTCAATCCTACCCGCTTAATGAATGGTATCGTACCCCTAATATGGAGAAGATGGCTAAACAAGGTGTCCGTTTTTCAACCTTCTATGCACAAAGTGTTAGTTCACCATCCAGAGCATCCCTCA
>JBOFIZ010000535.1:0-13561 GCA_051650425.1 Bacteroidales bacterium | reverse complement strand
TTGTCGTTTGTTTTGTTGATTTTTGAATAATAGATTTGATCTTTTTCATGACAATCAATTTATTGGTTAGATAGTTAATTAGTGTTTTGGTTTTTAGTGGCGATGTGTAAGCGGATGCTTGCACATCGCTGTTTTATATCAACCAATTATCTTAAGTAAATAAAGCAGATAGACAATATAAATACTGAAGAGTAAGAAGCCCTCCCATCTTTTTAAGACATAACCTGTTTTCAATAAAGGCACTAATAAAAACGATAAGAGTAACATTGTGAATGTATCTATATAATTTATCCCAGCTGTATCAATTGGCTTTATGATAGATGTCACCCCTAAGACAAGGAATATATTATAAATATTTGACCCAATAACATTACCTATAGCAATATCCTTATTTCCTTTGAGTGTAGCCACTACAGATGTTGCCAACTCTGGCATTCCGGTTCCAGCTGCTACAATTGTTAAACCAATAATTGCTTCACTGACATTAAAGAAGCGAGCTATAAGAGTGGCCTTATCCACTAAAAGATTTGATCCAAATACAAGTAAAACCAATCCAATAACAATAAACAATAAATCTAAGTACCATTTTCTTGTTACGACTATCTCAGATTCTGTTTTTTCGACCTTATCTGATTGTGATTTTCTGGATTTGCGGGTATTCCGAATTAATAACACTGTATAAAAAATTGCTCCTGCACAAAAAACAAGAGCTTCCCAGCGATTTATTTCTCCATCGTAAAAAAGCACACATACAGCCAGTGCAGCAAACAAAAAGAATGGAATATCCTGTTTAATTAATGATCGTTTAATTGTCAGCGGTGCAATCATTGCACAAATACCCAATATAGCTCCAATATTAAAAATATTAGACCCTATAACATTTCCGGCAGCCAACTCAGGTTGACCCATCAATGCAGATTTTATACTCACCAATAATTCAGGAGAGCTCGTACCTAAAGATACAATTGTTAAACCAACAATTAATGGTGGAATACCAAAGCGAACAGCCATTGAAGAGCTTCCCTTAACCAAGAAGTCAGCACCCAAATAAAGCAAAACTAATGAAAGAACTAACAATAAGATATTTAAAATCATACCAGATTGAATTAATCAACAAACAAAAATAATACAAAATCATTTATTTCGAAAATTTATATTCACTATAATATATTATTTACAATAGATAATTGTAATTAAACAAAATATAAATCACACAAAATCTTCGAGTCTTTTAATTGAACAAAGAAATTGCGAGTATGTTTAATAATAGTGCAATTAAACGATCGAAAGAAACTATTAACGAACAAAAAATCTGATTCTGTCATGAAAAAAGTAATATTATACATTGCATCAAGCTTAGATGGCATGATAGCCACAAGACAAGGTGGGGTCGATTGGTTAAATACATCAAATGAGTTATTTGATGAAAATCCAAATATCTTTGGGTATGTTGATTTTTACAAATCAATAGGTACAACAATTATGGGCCATAATACATATGAAGAAATTTTGAGTTTCAATATCCCTTTTCCCTATCCAGATAAAATCAATTATGTATTCACTCGAAGCGAACGAGAAAATGATGACAATCCGGTAGAGTTTATAACTGAAAATCCTGCTAAATTTGTTAGTGAACTTAAGAATGATTCTTTTGGTGGAGATATATGGTTAATCGGAGGTTCTCAAATAAACAAATATCTTTTAAACGCAAACTTAATCGATGAAATAATCTTATCCATTCATCCTGTAGTTATTGGATCAGGGATTCCTTTATTTGCAGAAGGAACTTTGAAAAAAGATTTTGAAATCATTGAAACAGTAAACTTCGAAAATATATTTATCCAAATACATTTCAGACGAAAAAAATGCATATAAAAAATATCTTCGATGAATTAGATAAAGGGAGTACCGAAGTCGTCAAATCTCTATTTAACGCTTCACATCCTAATGAAAATAAACGCATTTTCATTGAGCGCATTTGTTCGAATGGAGTAACTTCACCCACATCCTTTTATTATGATCAGGATTTTGACGAATGGATTCTAATACTTCAAGGCAGGGCTATTCTACAAATTGGAGCGAATAAATACAATTTAAAGAAAGGCTCATATATGCATATTGAAAGACATGTAAAGCATCGAGTAGATTACACATCGAAAGATTGTATCTGGTTAACAATTTCATGGCAATAAATTGATTACATTTATCCCATTCTTATAATAGATCTAACTTTATGAATCCTATGAATATATTTAAAGCATATCGTACAAGAGAGGTTGATGGACACTTTCTCTCAAAAATAGAAGAAATCCCAGTCAACACCTTATCTGAAAATGAGGTATTAATCAAAGTCGCCTATTCGGGTATTAATTATAAAGATCTTTTATCAATCAAAGGAAATAAAGGGATAACGAAAAACTATCCGCATACTGCAGGTATTGATGCTGCAGGCACTATTGTGAATGATAAAACAGGAAACTTCACTCCAGGTGAAGAAGTTGTAGTTATGGGTTATGATTTAGGTATGAATACTGATGGTGGATTTGCAGAATATATTTCTGTTCCTTCAGACTGGATATTAAGAAAACCCAAGAAATTCTCACTAAAACAGACTATGGAAATAGGAACAAGTGGATTTACGGCTGCACTTGGTATATCAAAGATGATACAAATGGGCGCTAAACCTGAAGATGGTCCCATTATTGTAACTGGAGCGACAGGTGGTGTTGGTGTATATGCTGTACAAATATTAAGTTCTATCGGTTTTGAAGTCTGGGCAGTAACAGGAAAAAAAGATTCAGAAGAATTATTGTACACTTTAGGAGCAAAATCGATTCTATCACGTGAAGAGATAAATACCCCAAAAGAAAAACCATTGGTAAGACCTCGTTGGTCAGGAGGACTGGATACAGTCGGAGGGGAAACCTTAGTAAATATTTTAAAACAATGTAAGAAATCGGGATCAATCGCTACTTGTGGTAATGTGGGTGGAATGGACTTAAACATGACTGTACTTCCATTCATTCTAAATGGAATAAATCTTTTAGGTATCAATGCTGCAGATACGCCTATGGAACAACGTAAAAAAGTATGGACCTTATTAGAGAAGTATGCAAAACCATCAGTAGTAAGTAGATCAGGTAAAGAGATTTCTCTTGAAGAAATTTCTTCAGCTATTGAGTCAATGAGTAACAGCTCACACACTGGACGTTTTCTGATTAGACTATAAAATAAAAAGAGACCAATATATAATATATCGGTCTCTTTTTATTTTATAATCTTCAGCAAGCAAATTAATTTGACGCCGAATCTTGTTGCATCGTAGCAGGAGTTTCAAAACCCGGAGCTGCAAGAGCTGGATCTGTTTGAGCAGCTTCATTAACCTGGTTTACAATTTCTGATGCAGTATTCGTTTGATTCTTTGGCAAAGCCCAAGAAGAAAGAATACAAAGAATCATAATTGTTCCAGCCAGAGTCCAAGTTGCTTTTTCAAGGAAATCAGCCGTTTTTGGAGCACCCATAATTTGATTTGATGAAGAAAATCCTGCAGAAAGACCTCCTCCCTTAGAGTTTTGTACCAAAACAATAAGGACCATCAAGATCGAAGCAACAAGGATGAAAATAGTTAATGCGGTATACATCTTAATGTTGTTTTTTTATGTTAGCGATTAATATTTCTAAATATCTTATTTGATCAGCAAAGTAAACACTTTTTTTTGGATATTTCAAACTTAGACTTTTAATTATTTCCAAAGCTTTTTCATATCGCTTTTGCTTGATATAGATTTTAGCAAGACTCTCTGTAAGCAGGTCATCTTCTGAAGGTTCTATATCAGATAGTGAATAGGATTCATCCGACTTCTCTCCTCTCGCTTCATTTTCGTCGAAAGCCACTGAGACGGCTTCCTTAAGGCTATTTTCAGACTCAGAAAATGAGATAAATTGATCTATCAAATCCTGATGCTCCAATTTAGAAGCTGAATCTGGCTGCATTTCATCCTGCATTAGAGTAGTCATATAATCTGCGGCAGCATAAGCTTGCTGTTCAAGAGCAAGATCTGTCACATCTTCATCGTCTTCTGTGAATTCCTCCTCAGGCAATAATTCAACTTTAGAAGTATTTTGTTTATTCGTACTGAAGAACGAATCGATCAGATTCAATGCATCAATTGTCGAAATCTCTTTACAGGGTAACGTACATTTCTTATCAAGATAAGTCTGATAGACACTACTCCATCCTAAATGTGTATTTGCCAAAAACCTGAAAAGCAACGCCTTGTCTTGTATTAGTAATACGGAAGCTTTCAATTCTGCGACAAATTGTTCATCGTGACTATCCTGGAGAATTTTCAAATAGATCAGTCTTGCTAAATCAAAAGCTGGATATTCATAAATAATATCCATAAGAAGATCCTTTGTTATAGAAGTCTTATCCTTTAAATGCTTATAAAGTATTGATTTTGGATTCATAATTCTACCAGTTAGCTACCGTTGCATTGAAAATCTGATCAGTCAATTCCTCTACGATTTTCTTTATCAATTCATCTTGGACTTGATTTAACATCAGATTGCTATTAAAATCCTGGAAAGCACTGAAAGTCTGTTCAAAATCCTGACTAGGATCAACTTTATTAGTAAACTTAACATTCACTGCGACTGTTAAACGCGTAATAGCAGCATAAGCATCTGCTTGTACAGCCTGCGGAGTCAGATCATAACGGGTAATAGCCCCTTCAATCAACAAATCACCACCAGTCTTAACAAAGTTCAATCGGGTCTGATTAGCAAAACGATCTTTTAATCCTTCATCGAAAGCTATCGCAAGAGGAGTATAAACCAACGGTGCTTTAATTGGAAAATTTTCGATTGTTATTGTTTTAACTTTCGTATAATCAATTGACGCACCATTAAATTTATAGGATACATAACAGGATGTAAACAACACCACTGTAAGGATATAAATTATTTTATTTCTCATTAATCCAATTATTAATCTAATCCATATTCTTTTATTTTCCGATATAAAGTCCGTTCTGATATTTTAAGTTCTGCAGCAGCAGGCTTACGTTTTCCCTTATATTTTTGAAGCGCCCTAATAATGGCTTCTTTCTCCATATCTTCCAAAGATACAGAATCTTCATTTATCTCCTCAGTATCTGTAAACTCTTCAATATGGGGATGATCATGAATATCTCTGATTTCGATGGCTGACTGAGAAATTACCGGAGTTAATGTTGTTTCAGCTTTAGAAGGCACTGATGATGTCTGTACCTGAATATCTTTGGGCCGTTGATTTTTTCCAATTAATTCATGTACAATTGCTTTTAAATCATTAACTTCTTTTTTCATATCAAATAAAATTTGATAAATAATCTCTCTCTCTTTTTCGAAGTTATGAGTTTCATCCCTTTTTGACTGAATAGCCGGAAGCAATGCTTTTTGATTTTCGGGTAAATAATAACTCAATATAGAAGGAGTTATTTCACGTTCCGTTTCAATAATAGAAATTTGTTCTGCTATATTTTTTAGTTGACGCACATTACCAGGAAAGGAGTAGTGCAACAATTCTCTCTTAGCCAACTCTGTAAGTTGCACAGGAGGCATTCTGTATTTTTGAGAAAAATCAGAAGCAAATTTTCGAAAAAGCATTAAAATATCATCACCACGATCTCTCAAAGGAGGAATTTGAATAGGAACAGTATTTAAGCGATAGAAAAGATCTTCACGAAATCGTCCATCCTGAATCGCCTTTATCATATTTACATTCGTAGCCGCAACTACGCGTACATTTGTTTTCTCAACTTTAGATGACCCTACACGCATATATTCACCGGTTTCCAATACACGTAACAAGCGCGCTTGTGTTGCTAGAGGTAGTTCACCTGCTTCATCTAAAAAAATTGTTCCGTTATTGGCATATTCAAAATATCCCTTTCTATCATTTAAAGCTCCTGTAAAAGATCCTTTTTCATGACCAAACAACTCGGAATCAATAGTTCCTTCAGGAATAGCACCACAGTTTACTGCGATATAAGGCCCATGTTTTCTGTGACTAAACTGATGTATTATTTGAGGAAAGTTCTCTTTACCCACACCACTCTCTCCGGTAATTAAAACTGAAAGATCCGTAGGAGCTACTTGTAGTGCGATATCTAAAGCACGATTCAATCCTTCAGAATTACCGATAATACCAAAACGCTGCTTTACAGAGATAAGATCCGGTTTCGCCATATATTATAGAATTCATTTTTAATACAACTACAAAGGTAATCAAAATATTAGAACACAGAATCCTAAACAATCGAAAGATAAACAGAATAAATGCATAAGAATTCAAAGATAATAATCACAATTCAATAACTACTTCCAAATATAAAAATAACAGCGGATTGTATTTTTAAGAACATTTACACATTCCACAGAAAGAATATTGTACTTTTGTATGTTATTTATTACATAGCTATAAAACTCTCCAAAAGAGATCATATAGTTTTTTAAGCTGCATAGCTCATTTTTAATTCCTAAACATACAGGTAATGATTAATAAAGTTCGACCAAAAAAATTTCTCGGCCAGCACTTTTTGACAGACTTAACTATAGCTGAACGTATTGCCGATACTCTTTCCGAATATAAGCAACTTCCCGTTCTTGAAGTTGGACCGGGAATGGGAGTACTCACTCAATTCATGATTGAAAAAGGGTACAATCTGAAAGTTGTCGAACTGGATCGCGAATCTGTTCCTTATCTCGAACAGCATTTTCCTGCATTAGCCAATCGAATCATTGAAGCTGATTTTCTCACGCTTAATCTTAATGATATATTCAACGAAGAATTTTGTTTGATTGGAAATTATCCTTACAACATTTCAAGTCAGATTTTCTTCAAAGTATTAGAAAACAAAGAAATTATTCCTGTTTGTTCAGGTATGATTCAAAAAGAAGTAGCAGAAAGAATGGCTGCTAAACCAGGCACAAAAGCCTACGGTATTTTAACAGTTCTAATGCAGGCATATTATGATATTGAGTATCTGTTTACTGTTTCAGAACACGTATTCAATCCGCCACCAAAAGTAAAATCAGCAGTTATCCGTATGGTAAGAAACGATGAGAAGAAGCTGATTTGCGATGAGAAATTATTTAAAACAGTCGTGAAAACTTCTTTTAATCAAAGAAGGAAGACATTACGAAATTCGCTTAAAGCCCTTTGCGGAAAAGATTGTCCCGTTTTTGAACAAGAGTTATTCAATAAAAGACCTGAGCAATTATCTGTAGATGCTTTTCAGGATTTAACTAATTTATTGGCACCCTACATTATCACACAACAAAAATAGAGTCAAAACTTAATACATAAATACGAATATGAATATGTTTGAACCAAATAAAGAGTTTATAGGAAAGTTACAATCATGTATTTCAGAAAAGAATGATCATGATACTCTCGAACTCCTAGAAGGACTTCATGCGGCAGACATAGCAGAATTATACAACGAACTCGATGTAGAAGACGCCAAATATTTGTATTTACTGTTAGAAGGAGAGAAAGCTGCCGACGCATTGATGGAACTGGATGAAGATGATCGAGAAGAACTTCTGGAGTCTGTTCCAAGTGAAATCATTGCCCGACACTTTGTCGATAATATGGATACGGATGACGCTGTTGAGCTAATTCGTGAATTAGATGAAGACGAACAAGAAGAAGTCCTATCACATATAGAAGATGTCGAACAGGCAGGGGACATTGTAGACTTGCTTAAATACGATGAAGACACTGCAGGTGGAATCATGGGGACAGAGATGATTATTGTGAATGAAGAGTGGAGTATGCCTGAGTGTCTCAAAGAAATGCGGAATCAAGCAGAAGAAATGGAGAATATATACCATATTTATGTCATCGATGAAGATGATAAATTAAAAGGAATCTTCCCTTTAAAAAAAATGATTACAAGTCCTTCTGTTTCACGCGTTAAACATGTAATGGTAAAAGATCCGATTTCTGTCAAGGTAGACACCCCTATTGATGAAGTTTCCCACGTTTTCGAAAGATACGACTTAGTTGCCATACCCGTAATTGACAGTATCGGCCGTTTAGTCGGTCAAATTACAGTCGACGATGTGATGGATGAAATGATTGAACAGTCGGAAAGGGATTATCAATTAGCTTCAGGTATCTCTCAAGACGTAGAATCTTCTGACAATGTTTTAGTACAAACAAGCGCTCGTTTACCTTGGCTAGTAATAGGAATGATCGGCGGATTAAGCAACTCTGTCATTCTTGGAAAATTCGAATCATTTTTTGCCACTAACCCTAAAATGGCACTTTTCATTCCTCTGATTGGAGGAACAGGTGGAAATGTCGGAATCCAATCATCCGCAATTGTCGTACAAGGCTTGGCAAACAAGACATTAAATATAAGCAAAATCTGGGTTCAGGTGATTAAAGAATCGGCTGTCGCACTTATCAATGCAAGTATGATATCCCTTTTAGTATTCCTGTATAATTGGTTTATGTTTGGGACAAACACAGTCACATATTCTGTTTCGATTTCTCTTTTTGCCGTAGTCATGTTCGCCTCAATATTCGGCACATTAGTTCCTTTGACATTAGAGAAATTTAAAATAGACCCTGCCATTGCAACCGGTCCTTTCATTACAATCACGAATGATATAATCGGCATGCTTATATATATGGGTGTTAGCTCATTATTATCGTAAATAACAGCACATAATTTATGTAATATATAAATTTTTATGTTTATTTGCGAACAGAAGTAATTTACTCACAACAATTCAGAGATACTATGATGGATGCGCAAGAAACCAAGGACACTCGTTTAGAAGAGAACTTGGAAAGCTCACTGGATCAGCAATCAGCTGTAGATGTAGAAGTAGCATTCGAACAATATGCTACGAAATCAGAAGTTATTAACCGTATGAATACCCTTTTAGCGGAAAACATCGAAAAGGTGAAATCGGAAATCGACTACTTGAAACAATGCTACTACAAACTGCGTAAGCAAGAAGTAGAAGATGAACATGCCAAATTTTTGGAAGAATCAGGTAATAGTGAAGGTTTCAATCCGCAAAAAGACGAAACGGAAGATGTATTTAAAGAACTTCTGAATCAATTCAAAGAAAAAAGAGCTCTGCTTCTTAAAGAGAGACAAGAAGTTAGAGAAGAGAATCTTGCCCGCAAACTTAAGCTTATTGAGGAGCTGAAACAATTAACTGAGGATGCTGACGATGTAAGCAAAAAATATCAGGATTTTCAGTCAATTCAACTTAGTTGGAAAGAAATTACAGATGTTCCGCAAAGTGAAATTGCTGAACTCTGGAAACAATATCACCATTATGTAGAAAAGTTCTATGAGCTTCTTAAAATAAATAAAGAGCTTCGTGATTATGACTATAAGCGTAACTACGAACTCAAAACTGCTTTATGTGAAGCTGCCGAAAAAATAATTTCTGAGGATGATGTTGTTTCAGCATTCCATCAACTTCAGAAGCTTCACGAAGAATGGCGAGAAATCGGTCCTGTATCGAAGGATCTAAGAGATGAATTGTGGAATCGTTTTAAAAACGCATCTACAATGATCAACAAAAAACACCAACAATATTTCGAAGACCTTAAAGTAAAAGAAAAACAAAGTGAAATAGACAAAATCCGTCTTTGCGAAAAGGTTGAAGCTTTATTAATTGAGAAACCTGCGAACTTCGCAAAATGGGAAGATGCTACTCAAATTCTTTTAGAGGCTCAGGCCGAATGGAAAACACTTGGTTTCGCTCCTAAAAAAATAAACAACGCCTTATATGAAAGATTTCGCAATGCATGCAATAAATTCTTTGATATTAAAGGTGAATTCTACACTTCCGTTAAAGCACAGCTTGAAACAAACTTAAAACGAAAAATTTCTCTTTGTGAAAAAGCAGAGGCTTTAAAAGAAAGTACAGAATGGCGCAAAACTACAGATAAACTTATCGCGCTTCAAAAAGAATGGAAAACGATCGGTGCTACTTCCAGAAAACACTCTGATGAAGTTTGGAAACGTTTTATTTCAGCTTGTGATTATTTCTTTGAACGAAAAAATAAAGAACAATCAAGTCACAAAGACGAAGAAAAAGAAAATCTTGACAAGAAAAAAGAACTTATTGAGGAATTGAAATCTGCAAATAAACAAGATTTAACAACACAAAAAGTTCGTGATATAATTACAAAATTCAATGCTATCGGACACGTTCCATTCAAAGATAAGGATAAAGTATATAAAGAGTTTCATGCTATAGTAGATAGCTGCTTTGCCTCATTGAACGTAAGTAAATCGAAACATAGAATAGACTCATTCTCGGCATCAGTAGAACAATTAAATGCCGAAGATAATAAATCAAATCTTCTAAGAGAAAGAGACAAACTGATGCGCCACTTCGAACATATTCGTACTGAATTAAAAACATACGAAAACAACATCGGATTTTTAAGTTCATCAAGTCGCTCTGGAAACAGTTTAGTAAAAGACTTAGAAAAGAAAATTGAAAAACTAAAAGAAGAAATGAACATAATTGTTCAAAAAGTAGAAATCATCGATAAAAAATTGAACTAGGATGAGTAAAGAAATCGAATGGTCTGAATTAGGCTTCGGATATATGCCTACAGATTTCAATGTTCGCTGTCACTTCAAAGATGGAGAATGGGGAAACATTGAGAAATATGACACAGAATACATTAATTTGAATATGGCTGCGACTTGTTTACATTATGGACAAGAAGCATTCGAAGGTTTGAAAGCATTTCGTGGGAAAGATGGAAAAATTCGTGTTTTTCGTTTAGAGGAAAATGCCAAAAGACTCCAACATTCATGTGATGGAATTAAAATGGCTAAACTGCCTATAGAAAAATTCAAAGAAGCTGTTTTCCAAGCGATCAAGTTAAATGAGCGATTTGTCCCTCCTTATGGAAGCGGAGCATCCTTATATATACGCCCCTTACTCATTGGCACAAGTGCTCAGGTCGGTGTTAAACCATCTAAAGAGTATCTTTTTGTAATATTTGTTACACCTGTAGGTCCTTATTTTAAAGCCGGATTTAAGCCAACTCCAATGGTTATTCTGCGCGGATACGATCGGGCAGCTCCCCTTGGTACCGGCAAATACAAGGTAGGTGGAAATTATGCGGCCAGTTTAGCAGCAGGTGAAAAAGCGCACGAATTAGGCTATTCTGCAGTATTATTTTTAGATGCAAAAGAAAAGAAATATATCGACGAATGTGGTCCGGCAAATTTCTTTGCCATCAAAAACAACACCTACATTACACCAAAGTCTGACTCAATTCTACCATCTATTACAAATGATAGTTTGATGAAATTAGCAGAATCTATGGGGCTAAATGTAGAAAGAAGACCCATTGCAGAAGATGAGCTTGCAACATTTGAAGAGGCAGGTGCATGCGGAACAGCTGCAGTTATCAGTCCAATTGAAAGAATTGATGACATTGATGAAAAGAAGTCATACATACTTTCGAAAGATGGAAAACCAGGTCCAATATGTGAAGCGCTATATAATAAACTAAGAGCTATACAATATGGTGATGAGCCGGATATTTTCAACTGGAACTCAATTGTAGAATAAAATAAAAAAGGCTATCTGTATAATAAGATATACAGATAGCCTTTCGTTTTATATCTTACATTAAACATCTACACCTGAGCATGCTTGTTTTGAATAATATTCCGAAAAGTTTTAGTATTTCTTTCTTTTATTATCTTTGTATATAAAGCATAAGCTTGTAATCAATTTCTGAAATAGAAAAAATCACATATGGAAGATAACTTTTTAAAACTAGAAGAAGAGATCATTAAAATGCTGAAAACAGTATACGATCCAGAAATCCCGGTTGATATCTATGAATTAGGATTAATATATAAAGTAGATATCGATGATGATAAAAATGTAAAAATCGATATGACACTTACTGCTCCGAATTGTCCGGCAGCAGACTTCATATTAGAAGACGTAAGGATGAAAGTCGAATCTATATCGGAAGTAAAAAGTGTCGATATTCAACTAGTATTCGAACCGGAATGGGATAAAGACATGATGAGCGAGGAAGCCAAACTAGAACTGGGTTTTTTATAAAATGAAAAATAAGAATATATATTTCGCTTCGGACACTCATTTTGGAGCAAAGTATTTTAAAGATCCTGTTGAAAAAGAACGCATATTTGTTCGATGGCTAGACTCTATCAAAAACAACTGCGACAAACTTTATTTATTAGGTGACATGATTGATTTTTGGTACGAATTTAAAACAGTCGTACCAAAAGGGTATACGCGTTTTCTAGGTAAAATTGCAGAATTCACAGATTCTGGAATTGAAGTTCACTGGTTCACCGGCAATCATGATATCTGGATATTTGATTATATTACAAAAGAGACAGGTGCAATAATTCATCGTCAACCTCTGCTGACTGAAATTAAAGGAAAACAATTCTTTTTAGCACATGGAGACGGATTAGGAGATAATTCACCGGTATTCAAACTACTACGCTCGTTATTCCATAATAAAGCATTACAAAAGATGTTTACTTGGGTTCATCCCAGATGGTCAGTTAGTTTCGGGCTTAATTGGTCCAAACATAGTCGTGAATCTAAATTTGAAGACGATTTTTTAGGTGAAGACAAAGAGCACCTTGTATTATTTGCAAAAGATTATCTGAAAAATCATCACGCAGATTACTTTATTTTCGGACACAGACATATATTATATGACCTTATGTTAGCAAAAGACAGTAGAGTTTTAATTATCGGAGACTGGATTTCTTACAATTCTTTTGCCGTATTTGATGGCGAGAATATCTGGCTTGATCAATATGAAATATAAAACAAAGCAGATTTTGATAGTATATATCAGAATCTGCTTTTTTAGTAGCTGACAGACACAACACAATATTAATTCTATTGTGCATTTATTTCTTTAAAAATAGTCATTTTGCAATACTCATGTTACAAAATGATCGTAATTTGCTTATTTCTGCGGACGTATGATACACAAAAACAAGCTCTTATACAAATTTTTCTGACAAAAAAATATCTATAACTAATCCAAACAAGCAATTAATCATTTTGATGTTTACAATTGTTAATACAAGCACATTTAACAATCACTACACAATAATAAAGCAGCAAATACCTGAAATTACTCTTTCTTTTTCACACAACATTAAATTTTAACTATAGCAGTATATATATTTTAACCAATACACAATTCACTAAACCAGCGATAAATAGGGAAATCCTTGAATATATGGGATTCTCACAACAACCATAGTTAAAAATTTTAGCATATAATTTTCACAAATCTATTGCTTCCTAACTTGCATATTAAGGGGGTCCTTCCTATATTTGCAACACTTAGTTGTAACATTTAATAAAGTTACATAACACATAATACTGAGTTCTTTTTATTTATAAATAATAGCGGTTTTAAAATCACTAAATTATTAATTTATGATGACAAACAATCAAAAGTTAATCAACTGGGTTAACGAATGGGCTGAGATCATGCAACCAG
>JBOFIZ010000534.1:0-8919 GCA_051650425.1 Bacteroidales bacterium | reverse complement strand
CTGACGAAGAAGCTTTAAATCGCGTTCTGGATCTGAAAATTATGTCCCGGGCTCGTCCGACAGACAAACAACGTCTTGTTCAGCTATTGCAAAAACAAGAACAAGTCGTGGCAGTTACGGGAGATGGAACAAATGATGCTCCTGCCCTAAACTTTGCCAATGTAGGCCTTTCTATGGGTACAGGCACATCGGTTGCTAAAGAGGCAAGTGATATTACGCTATTGGATGATTCATTTAACAGTATTGCTACAGCCGTGATGTGGGGACGCTCTTTATATGAAAACATTCAGCGCTTCATGGTATTTCAGCTAACGATCAATGTAGTCGCTATGATTATTGTATTGATCGGATCCATCTTTGGTACAGAGCTTCCGCTTACTGTTACTCAAATGTTATGGGTGAATCTGATTATGGATACATTCGCAGCTGGAGCTCTGGCATCATTACCTCCAAACATCAAGGTAATGGATCGGAGACCAAGAAAAAATACCGATTTTATTATCAGCCCCAAAATGGCAACCTTTATTTTATCTATCGGTATTATCTTTGTAGTCGTACTTTTAGGTATTCTATATTGGTTTACTAATTATAACGGCGGATTAACAGAATACAAGTTATCTGTATTTTTCACGATCTTCGTTATGCTTCAGTTCTGGAATTTATTCAACGCAAAAGCATTTGAAACAGGACAGTCAGCATTCCGAAACTTAGCAAGCAGTCGCGGATTCCTGGTTGTTGCAATGGTGATTTTAATCGGTCAAATTCTGATTGTACAGTTCGGAGGAGAAGTATTCCGTACGGTACCCATCAGTCTGACAGACTGGATAAAGATTATAGTTGGGACATCAGTAGTACTATGGATAGGCGAAATCATCCGCTTTTTCAAAAAATAATCAAGATTGAGGAGAAGTTCATCTGAGAACTTCTCCTCTTTTTTTATATCTTTGTCAGTAGAATATAGAACAACAGAAATTGAAGATATGCAAAATACTATCAGAGAGCTAAAAAAGAGTTTTCGCCTCGCTATGAATGGAGATGTTTCTACAAGCATGCGTAAAAGCGGAATTGACTACAAGCTGAATTTTGGAGTATCGTTACCTACTATAAAAAAGATTGCAACAAGATTTAGTCCTAATCCGGAATTAGCTGATCATCTGTTCAGAGAGAATGTACGCGAAAGCAAAATTGTAGCTACTCTGATTTGGCCGGCAAATGAATTTCCGAAACAAAAGGCTGAAGAGTGGGTCAGACTAATTGACAAACTTGAAATAGCAGAACAAGCCTCCATGAATCTGTTTGCAGAGCTTCCTTATGCAAAAGAACTCTTATCAGAATGGAACGCTGACGACAATCAGAATATACGCATGACTGCCCATCTCTTATTAGTTCGTCTGCTTATTAAAGGATCCGTTTTTACCAATTCCGAATTAGAATCTCTTCTTCAATCATTAATTCAGGATCTGAAAAGCGAAAACCAAACATTATTTTCGCTATCTTTGAATGCAATCAAAAGATTAGGAAGAAACGATTCAGCAACCCGCCTTCATATACTTGAGGAATTAAACAAAAAAAATAATGAGCTATCAAACGCTGTAATAGAAGAGATTGAAACAGAATATTCTTATTACGCGTAACATTATTTTGTTATTTCCTAAAATCATTGTATTTTTGAAGCATAATTGAAAACAAAGACATGCAAGAAGAAAGCATTATAGATAAAGTGAAACGTGAATTGACGGATTATCTTACGAACAATGGTCACAGACGCACTATTGAACGTTACACAATCCTACAGTTCATCTACGAATCGAAAGAAGACCATTTCGATATCGAATCATTATACAATGCTATCAACAAAGAGCATCATGTAGTAAGTAAAGCTACACTATATAATACAATGGAGCTTTTGGTAGACGCCAATCTGGTAGTTCGCCACCGCTTCGGCAACAATGCCCATTATGAACGTGCTTATAATGTTGATACACATCACCATCTAATTTGCACAGTTTGCGGCACAATCAAAGAATTAAAAGATACAGGAGTAAAAGAGGTTATAAGTGCGAAAAAGCTACCTCGGTTTACGATGAGTCATTATAGCCTCTACATTTATGGTATTTGTGGAAAATGTTCTCGTAAAGCTTCAAAGAATAAATAATCCACAGTCATCGGTGGATTATTTTTTTTTGTTTTAATCTGAAACTATTATCTCATTATTAAATTATATTTTCTATGAAAGTTGATGTTTTATTAGGCCTTCAATGGGGTGACGAGGGTAAAGGAAAAGTAGTAGATGTACTTACTCCGTCTTACGATATTATCTCTCGTTTCCAAGGTGGACCTAATGCAGGTCATACATTGGAATTTGATGGCAAAAAATTTGTATTACATACAATTCCTTCTGGAATTTTCCAGGGAGATAAAGCAAACCTTATCGGAAATGGCGTTGTTTTAGATCCTGCTATCTTCAAAACTGAAATCGACAAGTTAGAAGCAGCTGGTCATGACCTGACAGGTAAACTGTTTATCTCTAAAAAAGCACACCTGATTTTACCAACACACAGACTTTTGGACGCTGCATATGAGCAAGCTAAAGGAAAAGAAAAAATTGGTTCTACTCTAAAAGGTATCGGTCCTACTTATACTGACAAAATCAGCCGTACGGGTGTTCGTGTTGGGGATATTGATATCAACTTCGAAGCAAAATACAAAGCTGCGGTTGACAGACACAAACAAATTCTTGATACATACAATTTTGATTATTCTAATCTTGCAGAACTTGAAAAAGTATGGTTTGAAGGTCTTGACTCATTAAAACGTTTTAACTTCGTTGATAGTGAGCAAATGATCAACAACGCTATCAAAGAAGAGCGCAAAGTTCTTGCTGAAGGTGCACAAGGAACAATGCTGGATATCGACTTCGGTTCATATCCGTTTGTAACTTCATCAAATACAGTAGCTGCAGGTGCATGTACTGGTTTGGGGATTGCTCCTAACAAAATCGGAGAAGTATTCGGTATCTTCAAAGCATATTGCACACGTGTAGGTAGCGGGCCGTTCCCTACTGAACTATTTGATGACATGGGCGAAGAATTACGTCAGAAAGGTCATGAGTTCGGTTCTACGACAGGTCGCGCAAGACGTTGTGGATGGATTGATCTTGTAGCATTAAAATACGCTGTAATGATCAATGGTGTAACACAACTTATCATGATGAAAAGTGATGTTCTTGACCAAATCGAAACAATTAAAGCTTGTGTAGCCTACAAAATCAATGGTGAAGAAACTGAAACATTCCCATACAGCATTGAAGGTGAAGTTGAACCAATCTATGCTGAACTTGCAGGATGGAAAACAGATATGACAAAAATGACAAATGAAGACGAGTTCCCTGAAGAATTCAACAATTACTTGTCATTCCTTGAAGAACAACTTGAAGTGCCGATCAAGATTGTTTCTGTTGGTCCTGACAGAGATCAAACGATTATTCGTTACAACGACTAATTCACAACTAAATACATTAAAGCCTCCGACTAGCATGCCGGAGGCTTTTTTCGTAAAATAATAACTAAATACATTTGCACAACAGAATTATTCCTTTATCTTTACAACTATTCTAATATATCAAACGATACAATCCAATCAGATTTCCGACTTTAACCTAAAGAAATCTCTTCTCAGCTTAATGAAAAACACCAATAATCCCGTCAAATATTACAAACCTGTTACAGAAGCATTACAGGAGTATTAAACTTCGCGTTTCCCCAAAAAAATACTTGTTTTTTTATTGGAGCATTCAAATAAGGTCCATATCTTTGCAGTGGATTTGAGAGGGAATAGGTCCTGATCACAAAAATCCAAGATGTTCATTGAAAATTGGGAAGGTCAGATAAACACAGAAATCAGGCATATCGTCTGGTTCATTTACTAACAATTTAATTTTAGAATATTATGAATACAGTAAAAGGTTTATTGGTCCGCAATTTAGCTTACTTTGGATTTACTTATTATCCAAATATGCAACGCAGTATGTTTAAATCTAACAAAGAAGGACAAGAATTTGTATCAATCGTAGATTTAAGTGAAAACGGAAAATGTCAAGTCATCATTGATTGTGATAACTTCCAGGTAAACAAAACATTTGATATCAACAACACATCAGATATCGAAGCAATCATTAACTGCGCTACTTCAGCGTCAAAGGTGAATGATACAGCTAAATTCGCAGCTTAATCATATCACACAAATCAACAACAATATAAAATAACATAAAGACGATCTGATCCTTACTCATATTTTCAATTGAATGGTGGTGAAATCCTGATGCACTCAACAAACGAGTACACAGGCTTTTTTTTTGCCCATACCTCTCCTGTTTAATCTACACCTCATCAACATCCAACTATCAGAAAGATTTAAAATCCGGCATATTCTATCATTATGCTATTTTATATATCTTCCTAAATCCCAACAGATCTCACTATCCGTAGCCAAAAAACTCTTTAATAAAAAGCCCGATAATGAATATAATAACTCACCGACAGTAGAAATCGAGTAAATTCATAAAGGTAAATAGCTGTTTTCATGACAAACTATCCCAAATAACGTATCTATTCAAATTTTCCTCCTTTGTTTTTATCTTTAGATACGTATCTAAAGATATTTTGATACGTATCTAAAATATTTTTAATACGTATCAAAATAGCGGCTTCTAGGAAACTTCAAAAGAAAAAGAAGTACATACCTGAAAGACTGCGGTTTATATAAACACATTTCCTTGAGGCAGAGCTAACGTTAGTGTTATTTATCCAACAGATTGAATTCTGAGCAATTAGCAGAAAACAAATAGTAAGCTAAACATCAAAATACAACTCATTTTATCAACTGTAGCTTATCTGTAATACTTTATTTAATTTAAAAAATATTCTCCTCATTACTTTCATAATATCATAAAATAAATAACTTTGTGCTACAATACTTTTAATTAAAATCTTACCTTTTAATCATGAATTTAAACAAAATCGCAGTAGCTTTATTACTAACTGCATCGGGAGTATCTGTTTTAAGCAGTTGTCAAAACAAAGCAACAAGTGAGAATTCAGCTTCACAAACGACTTGTTCTGCAAAAAAAACACCTTATCAAAAGAAGTACACAAATGCAGACTACTACAAAGACGGCAAATTCCAACCCGAAGTAGCTCTTCAGGCATATCTTGAAATGTTTGACCATTATGGAGTTCAGTACAATGAATTCTTAAAAGAAAATATGTTCATTTCAGATTTTAATCTAGGCGATTTTGAAAATGTTGGTATGGCAGGTGTTTTCTGGCAAAACAATCCGACTGCAGGTTATGTAGGACACAACATCTACCTTTTACCTAGTCAGGCTATCGTTGAACATGCACACATGGCAACTTCTTTCCCTGCTAAAATGGAATCATGGTATGTAGAGCACGGATCAGCATACAATTTTGGTGTTGGTGAAGAAACTCCGAATGCTCCGGTTTTAGCTGAAAGTCAGTCAAACTTCAGAACAGTTAAGAACTTCATCCATATGAATACGGGAGATACAGCTTCATTAACTGCAATCGAAACACCTCACTTTTTAATGGCTGGTCCAAATGGAGCTGTCGTTATTGAAACAGGAAACTATCATGATGGATCTGGATTAAATTTCACAAATCCAAGTGTAGAGTTTGTTGATGCTTTATCAGAAATGAAAACTAAAGCTTTAGCTTTAGAAAGCGAAAAGATATAATTTCAAATTATCTACTTTACGAAGAAAGCCTTTCTTTTTCAATAAAACGAGAAGAGAGGCTTTTCTTATTCCTTTTTATGATACTTCGAAAAGTTTCATTATGTTTGTAAATAATGTATCAGAAAAATGAGATCGAAAAAGCACATATTACACAGTAGTATTCGTTTTCGTCGCTGGACAAGAAAACGTTATGCAACATTTTGCAGCCTGGGGAAAGTTATTTCCATAGGTCACCTTCGCTGTGGTATTGCCGAACAATCTCTACTAAAACAATATATTTTTGACAATATATTATTTATTGATACAAACTTAGATTACGATATAGAGGATAAAGAGCATGATTCTCTTTTATGCACAGACTCAACTCTAAACCTCAACAAAAATCTTCATACTACAAATACTGATATATCAGGAAAGATATCAATGTCTTTCCCTGATATTTTATTATATTTACCCATACACAGAAGCGAATACAATCCCTTAAACAAAGGACTGTATTCGCTTCTGGCATAAATATCAAAACACATGGATTTAGAATTTGACAAACAACACATATGGCATCCGTATACATCAATGACAAATCCTCTTCCGGTATATCCTGTAAAAAGTGCACAAGGAGTTGAAATTGAGTTAGAAAACGGACAGAAACTTATAGATGGAATGTCGTCATGGTGGTGTGCCGTGCATGGATACAATCATCCTTACATAAATGATGCCTTAAACAAGCAGCTAAAATCAATGGCACACATCATGTTCGGAGGAATCACCCATGAGCCGGCGATCACATTAGCAAAAAGACTCATACAGATTTTACCGGAAGGTCTTGACCGGATCTTTTATGCCGATTCGGGATCTGTATCCGTCGAAGTTGCTCTTAAAATGGCTGTACAGTATGCTTATTCGAAAGGCGAGGTAACACGAACCAATATTATGACTGTCCGTTCAGGGTATCACGGTGACACATGGAATGCTATGTCTGTTTGTGATCCGGTAACAGGAATGCACGGGATCTTTGGATCAGCCTTACCTAATCGCATTTTCTTACCGAAGCCTGAAACAAAACTCGATGAACCACTCACTGAATCGGATCGCATAACACTTGATAAGGCTTTTGAAGAACATCATAAAGAAGTTGCTGCATTTATTATTGAACCCATTGTGCAGGGTGCAGGTGGAATGCACTTCTATGGAGCTGCTTACCTGAAACATCTCAGAACTCTTTGTGACAAATACAACATTCTATTGATTTTTGATGAAATCGCTACAGGATTCGGCAGAACAGGCACACTTTTCGCGACAGAACATACAGGAATATTGCCTGATATTATGTGTATCGGAAAAGCACTTACCGGTGGCACAATGACAATGGCTGCCACGATAACGACAAAGGCTATCGCCGAACAAATTTCGCAAGGAGAACCCGGATGCTTTATGCATGGTCCGACATTCATGGGAAACCCGTTGGCTTGTGCTGTAGCTATAGCCTCAACAGATCTTCTGCTACAAAGTAACTGGCAAGGAAAGGTCAAGAATATCGAAAGACAGCTATTAAACGAATTACTGCCTGCGAAAGAGCTTACTCAAGTAAAAGAGGTTCGTGTATTAGGGGCAATCGGTGTAATAGAAATGAATGAACCAGTAAATATGGGAGTCATTCAAAAACAATTTGTAGATGAAGGCGTTTGGGTAAGACCTTTTGGACGATTAGTTTACATCATGCCTCCATTTATTATAACACCTGAACAATTGAGCAAACTTACAGCCGCTCTTATTCGGGTAGTAAAAAAACAATAACACGGGAACCCTATGAAAGATCGTTTAGAACAAATAAAAAACAGTGGTCAGTACCGCACATTGAGAAGTAATAATCAGGATGGAGCTTATATCTATTTACCGGATGGTAAGAAAATGCTTAATCTCTCATCAAATGATTATTTAGGTATCGCATCCAACAGGGCTTTGCAAGAAGAGTTCTACCAAACCATCGCAGCCGAATCAAATGCCTTGCGTCTATCCGCTTCTTCTTCCAGATTGCTGACAGGTAATTTCTCTATATATGAGAAATGTGAGCAATATCTAGGCGAGTTATACGCAAAATCTGCTTTAATATTCAACAGCGGTTATCACGCAAACACAGGGATATTGCCGGCTCTTGCAACAAATAAAGATTTAATTCTTGCAGATAAACTTGTTCATGCAAGTATAATTGACGGTATTCGTCTGGCTTCAGCAGAGTGTGTCAGATTCAAACACAATGATATGCAGCAGCTCGAGAGAATTCTTACCGAAAGGGCACATCAGCATGAACAGGTATGGATTGTTACCGAGTCGATTTTTAGCATGGATGGAGATATCGCTGATTTGAAACAACTGGTTAATTTAAAAAGAAGATTCCCGAATGTATTGCTTTATATTGATGAAGCTCACGCTGTAGGTGTGCGCGGAAAAAATGGATTGGGTGTATGCGAAGAGTACAATATTATACAGGAGGTCGATTTTATCGTTGGTACATTTGGTAAAGCTTTGGCAGGCATAGGCGCCTACGTGATCTGTCACCCGGATTATCGGGAATGGCTTATCAATACGATGCGTACATTAATATTTACCACGGCGCTTCCTCCGGTCAACTTACATTGGAGTCTATTTATTTTAAAAAGATTGGCCTCTTTTGAGAAAGAACGCATACAATTAAGAGAGATCACCCATCTCTTACTTGATGACATACACTTTAAAGGTACGGTAAGTCAAAGTCATATAATGCCCTTCATGATCGGCGATTCACAACTGGCGGTAGATAAATCAGATGAGCTACAGCGTAAAGGATACTTTGCATTAGCCGTAAGACCTCCAACTGTACCAAAGGGAACATCAAGACTCCGATTATCATTGCGTTCGGATTTACCGATAGAGGATATTAAAAGATTTCTGACTTTACTTGATTGAAAATATGAAATATCATCATATAAAAAATGCTCGTAAATCGCTGCATATTTTTTTTGCAGGCTGGGGCATGGACGAAAAACCTTTTCTTCGTTTAGATACGGGCCAAAATGACCTGTTGATCTGTTATGATTATACGGTTCCGGATTTTGATTTTTCTCTTCTGGACGACTATGAACAAATATATTTAACTGCCTGGTCAATGGGAGTATGGGCGGCTGCCA
>JBOFIZ010000533.1:0-1195 GCA_051650425.1 Bacteroidales bacterium | reverse complement strand
GTTTTTTTGATACCTTCAGCAGCCAGTTTGTTTACAACTTTCGCTTCAGTAGCAATCGAAGCATGGTCCGTACCCGGTACCCAACATGCATTTTTGCCCAACATACGCGCACGACGGATCAGGATATCCTGAATCGTGTTGTTCAGCATGTGTCCCATGTGTAAAACACCTGTAACGTTTGGTGGCGGGATTACGATTGTATAAGGTTCTCTCTCATCCGGAGCAGACTTGAACAGTCCGTTATTCATCCAATATCCGTACCATTTGTCTTCTACTTCCGACGGATTGTATTTACTTGCTAGTTCCATATATTCAGGTTCGTTTAATCTAAAATTTTAGCGATATAGTTTGTAAGAATATCAATGGCCACATGGTTGTGTCCTCCTTGCGGGATGATAATGTCGGCAAATTGTTTTGTCGGCTCAATGTGTTGCTGATGCATCGGTTTTAAAACCTCCTGATAGCGCTCAATCACTTTATTGACTGTTCTGCCACGCTCAACAATATCACGGCTGATAACGCGGATCAGACGGTCGTCGCAGTCTGCATCAACGAAAACTTTGATATTCATCATATTGCGTAGCTCTTCGCAAGTCAGTGCAAGGATGCCTTCGATAATGACGACTTTCTTTGGCTCGACTCGGATGGTTTCCGCATTGCGTGTACAGGTAACATACGTGTAAGTAGGCTGTTCAATGGTTTTTCCTTCTTTCAGCTGTTTCAGGTGCTCGATAAGAAGTTCCCATTCAAAAGCAGCCGGTTCATCGAAATTTGTTTCCAGTCTCTCGTTTAACGGAAGATGGCTCAAATCTCTGTAATAGTTATCTTGTGAAAGTACCACAACCGAATTGTCAGGAAGACTTTGTATGATTTTGCGTACAACGGTCGTTTTTCCTGATCCGGTACCTCCGGCAATACCAATGACTATCATAAAACTTTAGCTTTTTGTTTGATTTAAAAATATCGCAAATATAGTAAGATTGCTTCGAATATGCTTGAATAAATATCCTAAATAATGCTGACAGAGGTGAGATCCATGAACAAATGACAGTGAACAGATAATAAATAACAAATAACAAATAATAGTGAAAAGTGAAAGCGCTCGCAGGGCTCGCTGATGAAGAGTGAAAATACAAGTTTAACAAGGAGATTTTGTCGTGCGTAAGCCGTAGGGATAGTGCCTTCTCGTTATGGC
>JBOFIZ010000532.1:0-8072 GCA_051650425.1 Bacteroidales bacterium | reverse complement strand
CTCCGTTGTTTTCAGCCGTAAGTTGCTTGCTTAAGTCAGTATATGCGTTGATTTGTTCAGGTTTAATCCATCCGTAACCACTCACATCATTGAATGTGCTGTATGAGTTACTGTCGAAGATATATAGTGCAGCTTTTGTATGATCCGAATCACTCCCTAATACACGGATTACACCGTCATAATTATTCTCATCGCCAATTTCAGCATTCAGGCATCCTTTTAAAGTTCGTAAATATTTCATCAAATCGCGACGGGATACACCTGATTCATCGTCGTGATTTCCGAAAGTAACGGCAAAAGGAATATTTCGTTCAATAATCGGAGAGATAACTTCTAGCCAACCTTGTTCTACAGGAGCACCCGTAACGATATCTCCGGTAAGCATAACTACGTCAGGATTCTCTTTATCTAATGTCTGATTGATTACATCTAAAGATAATTTTGAATTGTCAGGGTTTGATACTTTATAATGTACATCAGTAAATTGTACAATCTTGCACTCACCATTTTTATTGAAACGAATGGATTGGGCATTGATCGCTAATGCGACTAATGTTGTAAGCCCTAAAAATATTTTTCTCATATTATTAAATAATAAATTGTGTTTTTGAATTTAGCGAACAAAAAGCTGTTCAGAAGGAAATGTTTCCTGAATGCCCGTTTGTGGATTTCTCCATCCCCAACTTAAATGATCGCCTTCATAATCTTCGAAATAATAAAGTGTTACAGGATGATAACCCGCTTTCAAAGCAATCCTGCCCGTTGCTATAATAGCAGAATGGGATAAGTCATTATCAATCACTTTTTCATTATCGATATATAATACGCTACCATCATCCGATTTTGTGTAAAATTCGTACACAGCATCTTGTGGTACATATATATATGCTTTGAAAATAAAACCAAAGTGATCCTCTTTTACTTTCTTCTCTAAGTTAATTTCTTTAACGGTACCAGACGAAATTACTTTTGCCTTATTCAGATCGTCAGTCTTTTGAAAATAACCTTCAAAATAGGTATATGACGCACCATTCTGAGTCGGGTTTATACGTACACTATTCTTATAAACCGCTTTAGTAGCATTTACACTTAGTGTCTTACTCGGTTTCATTCCTGTTTTATATGCTTTAGCTTTTACTGTTTTGCTATTAAGTAATAATACAGGACTCTCATATATTGCTGATTTTTCATCAGGTTCTGAACCATCTAATGTATAATGAATAATAGCATCAGGTGTAGCAGAAGTTATTTCGAAACGAATTGAATCAACAAAAAGAGCTAAGTTTTTAGCAATATTAGGAATCGAAACTACAGGCTCGGTTGATAAAGAATAGGGGTAATCTTTTTTATCTGTACCTCTTGTCTTTGATGGTTCCGGGCTTAATCTGAATTCCAGCGTGCCTCCTTGCATTAGTTGTTCATGAGTGATATAATTGCTTTGGATTGGTGTCCCGTTTAATATTACTTCGGCAATATAGGTGTTTTTATCCGGATTATTGGCAATGATATTCAGGATGTTTCCATTTGCAAGTTTGATCTTCGCCTGTTCGAATAAAGGAGTATTAAATATATATTCTCCTGACCCCGGACATACAGAGTAAAAACCAAGTGCAGACTGGATAAACCATGCTGACATTTGTCCGCAATCTTCATTACCTACAATTCCGTCAGGAGTTGACTTATACATTTCGTTTTGAATTTGTCTGATAAGTTCCTGTGTTTTCCAGGGTTTACCAATATAATTATAGAGATAAGCAATGTGATGGCTAGGTTCGTTACCGTGTGCATACTGACCGATCAGACCGGTAATATCAGGCATATTGCCGTCGATACGGGATTCGGTAGTAAATAGCGAATCAATTGCTTGCTCAAACGCATTTGCTGAGCCAAACAAATATTCAAGTCCACGGATATCATGAGGAACGAAAAAGCGATACTGCCATGCCGTTGCTTCTGTATATGCTCTTCCGACTTCGAAAGAGTTAAACGGCGTTGCCCAACTTCCATCTGCGTTTTTAGGGCGGAAGAATCCGGTAGAACTATCGAAAACATTGATGTATGACAAAGCTCGTTGATTATATTCATTGGCCGTTAGGGTATCGCCAAGAGCTTGAGCAAATTGAGCAATACACCAGTCGTCATAAGCATACTCCAATAAGCAAGAGATACTCTCTTTTTTCAGATTCGCCGGGATATATCCATTCTTTGCATATACATCGGTTGCTTTACGCGTAACCCAGGATGATTTCTTCATAGCTTCAAGAGCCTTTTGTGCATCAAATCCTCTGATCCCTTTCATATAAGCATCAGTGATAACCGAAACTGAATGATAGCCGATCATTGTTCCTGTTTCTCCCGAAGATAGCGGCCATATCGGCAATTCACCGGTAGAGTCATACATAGATAGCATAGAATTGATCATATCGTTTACCAATGATGTGTCTGTCAATGTCATCAATGGATGCCATGCCCTGAATGTATCCCACAAGGAAAGAGTCGAATAGTGTGAGCCTTTCGATTTTTTTATTGTATTGTCATTCGCTCTGTAATCACCGTTGATATCACTCATGGTATTTGGAATGATAGATGAATGATACAAAGCCGTATAGAATATTTTTTTCTGGTCTTCATTTTTACCATCCACAGTGATCGTTGATAATTTATCTTCCCACTGGCGAGCAGCATTTTGTTTATATTGATCAAAGTTAAAGTCTGAAGTCTCCGCGTTCATATTAAGACGAGCATTATCAATACTCACTGCTGATATTCCGACAATAGCTGTAACAGATTTGTTATTCAGCTGACTGAAGTTAAGGATAGCCTGTATGTTGCCGTTTTGACACATCTCAGTATTCATGATATGACCATTCTGAATAAGAGAAGCCGAATCAAATGGTTCTGATAATTTTGCTGAGAAATAGACGTGTTGCTGTGGTACCCATCCTGTCGTAATTCGCATACCTTCTATTTCGGTAGGAGAAACAATACGGATATATGCTGAGTCGATCTGTTCATTTTCAAGAGTATGTGCTAAATCAATCACAATTTTAGGATCACCATTCGAAGGAAAATGATAGCGATGAATACCTGTATGTTGAGTTGCTGTTAATTCTGCAGATATACCATTGTTAAGTTTAACAGCATAATATCCGGGTTTTGCTGTTTCATTGTTATGAGAAAAAGATAGGAAATCAAAAGGATAGCCTGTCGGATTAGGGGTGATTTCTGAGATTGTAGGATGAAAAAGGATATCTCCCAAATCTACACAGCCTGTTCCGCTCAGGTGAGTATGCGAAAATCCGATAATAGTGGAGTCGCTATAGTGATAACCTGCACAGGCATCCCAATTTCCACGGCGTGTATCAGGACTTAATTGCACCGCTCCGAAAGGTGTAGTTGCTCCCGGATATGTATGACCATGAAAGTCAGTTCCAATAAATGGATCAACATAGTCGATCGCTTGTTGGGATGTTTGACAACAACCTGCAAATAAAAATATTGAGCAGATTTTAGAAATAGATTTCAGAATCATATTGAATGAATAAATTAGATTGTGTTTCTGTATCAATTAGCAGGCTCTCCAATCAAAATCGAAAGGTGACCTAAACATATAAACGAATAGAAAGCTTTTTACCCTACCTGAAGAGTAATTTTTTTTATGAACTGAAAAATAAATAGGCGAAACAATTCAATTGTCGGAAACAAAAAAAGGATTAAATTTGTTGAAACCTTAAATTTTATTTTTATGCCTATAAATGATTGGTTGTACTATATATTTCAAACACTTTATTTAATTACAGCTATCGGTATGGTTGGTGTATTAATATCGGAAAATAGAAATCCGGTAAAGAGTTTGGCGTGGATTATAGTCTTATTGTTTGTTCCATTTGTCGGAGTTATTGTTTACTTGTTTTTTGGACAGGATTTTACAAGGCAGCGAATGATTACAAAGCGGGGAATGCGACAATTGGAGCATTTATTGCATAAACATGGTGCTACAAGCAAAATTGATGCTGTTCGTGAGCCTTACAGAGATTTAGTCACATTACTGAATCGTAATAATTATGCACCGTTATATGAAGGGAATCAGATAAAACCCTATATAGAAGGAGAATCTAAGCTGGAGGATATGGTGAAAGCAATAGAAAGTGCAGAACACTATATATGGGTTGAGTATTATATCATAGAAGATGACGACTTTGGTCGTACTTTCCGGGATTTGTTAATTAAGAAAGCAAAAGAAGGAATAGCCGTAAAGTTTATATATGATGACGTTGGTTGCTGGAAAGTTCCGGCATCTTTTTTTCAGCCACTTAAAGATGCAGGTGTTGAAGTGATTCGATTCTTACCTGTGAAATTCCAGATTCTTACAAGTAAAGTGAATTATAGAAACCACCGTAAAATGTTGATCATCGATGGTAAAATAGGTTTTATGGGAGGAATGAATATAGCAGACCGTTATATAAAAGGAAATGGAAATGGAATTTGGCGTGATACGGATATACGTATTGAAGGACCTGCTATTCTCAGTTTGCAAAGGCAATACCTGATTGATCGTTATTTTGCTATTAAAGAGATTCCGGCTAAACCAGATTATCTTCCAATGACTGATAAAATCGGTAACTCGCTGATGCAGATCGTCGGAGATGGTCCTTTTGGTCTTTTTCACCCACTGCTTCAGGGGTATTTGAAGGCTTTCTTGATAGCCAGAAAATCCATATATATACAATCGCCTTATTTTTTGCCGACGGAGAGTTTACTTTTAGCTTTGCGTACAGCGGCTATGTCAGGAGTGGATGTCCGGATTATGTTACCTCGAAAGAGTGACGTTGTGTTAGCTCACCATGCTTCGCGTTCGTATATCCGGGAGGTGTTAAATGCAGGAGTGAAAGTCTATTTTTATGATGCAGGTTTTCTACACTCGAAATTAGTAATTATAGATGATTATCTGACAATTGTTGGTTCAACCAATATGGATTTCCGCAGTTTTGAGCATAATTTCGAAATCAGTTCATTTATTTATGATGAAAATGAAGCTAAGCGTTTTAAGAATATATATTTGGACGATCAACAACAGTCAACTCGTATAACAGCCGCTTATTGGCGAAAGCGACCTCTGAAAAAACGGTTTGTAAACTCATTATTACGGTTGTTTAGTCCATTACTTTAGTTTATTTGTTATATTCGGATAAAATTGTAAAAATTATGAATCGTATATATAAAGAAATTCAGGTTGGCTATTTTATTCTCTTCCTTTTTATTGCTATCGAGGTATATTGTTTTTACGTTATGCAGATAAGTGATCGTGGAATAGATATAACCCAGCTAGTAGTGTTTGCTTTGATCCTTTTCTCGTTGCTCATTTTTCTTATTATGCGAACGACTGTAACGGGTAAGGGTGTTTTAATCAAACTAGGTTTTGGACTTATTCATAAGCAGATTGATGCGACTAAAATTATTTCGGCTCAGATTGTGCAACCGAAATGGTATCATGGCATAGGTATTCATTTTGTAGGTAGGGGGAGTATGCTGATCAATGCGAATTTTACAAAAGCCGTTGAAGTAAAAATGATTAATGGTACTTCCGTTTGGATAGGAACTGCTCATCCCGAAAAATTATTGCATGCTATTCAATCAATTATCCAGCATTGATTGTTCTTATATCTGATGTTATAATGATACTTTTAGTGAACCTGAATAAATATCTATATGATAGCTTAGTAATATGAATTAATATTAAGGAGCTAAAAAATTGAAATATAGGAGATAATATTCGAATATCAATTTATACATTTGCCGAGTCAAATACACAAAGGATTATGAAAACGTATTTTGAAAATCAGAAATTCTGGTTGTTAATTATTCTGACCCTGCCAGTTATTTTATTTGCATTTCTGGATTACGGATTGCAATGGGGGATTGGCCCATTGGGTAAGGTAGCCTTTATCTTTACTATTTCATTATTGTTTCTGCTCTATCTGTTATTGTATAGAATGCAGATTGATGTGATGGACCAAAAAGTGAAAATATCATTTGGAGTAGGTCTTTTAAGTAAAGAGATTGATGTGAGTCAAATTAAATCAATTAAAATTGTAAAAGGAAAATGGTATTATGGAGCAGGAATACATTTGCTCTCAAATGGAGTCATTTACAATGTAAATGCAAATGATGCGGTTGAGATCCTTCTGAAAACCGGATATCGGATCCATATTGGAACATATAATCCTTACGCATTGAAAAAAGCAATTGAAGAGGCTTAGGAAAGCGATATATAAATGAAAAGCGGATAGATTCATTCGAATCTATCCGCTTTTTTATGTTTGAACTCCTGAGTGTAAAGCACAGGAGTTTGAATTTCCAGATTAAAGGAGCTTTTGTCAAAGCTCGAAGATTCCGGTAGGAACATTGCGCTTCAAAGATATTAATTCAAAATCTGTTCCTGCACGAATACCAAAGTCAGCAAGTTTCATTTCTACAGTTTTGTAGGCTAACTCCGGATGATTATTGTCTTTGCTTATATGACAAAGATAAACAGCCTTAAGATGTAAATCAAAAATAGCTGAAACAAATAAGGCAGCATCCATATTGCTTAAATGTCCTGTTTCGCAATGGATTCTGTTTTTTAGATGAATAGGGTATTTCCCATTTTGCAACATCTCGAAATCGTAATTAGCTTCAATTACCAGGTGATTAACATCCGCTAAATGCTTATTAACGATATCCGTAATTACACCAAGATCAGTAGCGATACCGAATTTTACATCGTTAAATTCAATTTTATAACCGACATTGTCGGAACCATCATGAGAAACCTCGAAAGCAGTAATTTTAAAATCACGGATATCGAAGGTTACTTCTTTAGAAATTTCACGTCGGGCAGAGTAGATCTTCTCAGTCATGCTGTAGTTTCGACTCATGCCATCATGTATTCGGCGGGTTGAATATACGGGGATACCATATTTTTCGCCGAGAACACCGGCATATTTGATGTGATCGGTATGATCATGTGTAATAAGAAGTGCAATGATACGCTCGAAAGGTATACCATTGTCTTTCAAATACTTCTTAATTGTACGAGGCCCGATACCCGCATCAATTAAAATTCCGTATGTTTCTGTGCCGAGGTAATAGCAGTTGCCACTACTTCCGCTGGATAAGCTCAAAAACTGTAATCCCATAAAATAAAATCTCCAACAAATATATTAAACTAAAACCGCACAAAACTCAGAGTAGAGTGTGCGGCTTTAGCTAAATATCTTATAATCAAATGATAAATTGCGAGCTGATAGATTCGTTGTCAATCACACGTTTGATTGTTTCAGCGAAAAGATCTGCAATAGAAAGAATTCTAACTTTATCACAACCTTTAGTGTAAGGAATAGAATCAGTGAAAATCATTTCTGTTAAATCTGAATTAGTAACGCGTTCTGTAGCAGGGCCAGACATTACAGCATGTGAAGCGATAGCACGTACAGAAAGTGCACCTGCTTCCATCATAATATCAGCAGCTTTAGTGATTGTTCCGGCTGTATCAACCATATCATCCATAAGGATAACGTTTTTACCTTTAACATCACCGATAATGCTCATTTTTTCAATTACATTAGCCTGAGCTCTTGATTTGTGGCAAAGAACTAAAGGTACACCAAAGAATTTAGCATACGAGTTTGCTCTTTTTGATCCACCTACGTCAGGTGAAGCAATTACTAAGTTCTCAAGTTGTAATGACTGTACGAAAGGTACGAATACAGAAGATGCATACAAATGATCAACAGGTACATCAAAGAAACCTTGAATTTGATCCGCATGTAAGTCCATTGTAATCAAACGATCAATACCTGCAACGCTTAACAAATCAGCGATTAATTTCGCACCGATAGAAACGCGCGGTTTGTCTTTACGATCCTGACGAGCCCATCCGAAATAAGGGATTACGGCAATGATAGATTTAGCCGAAGCTCTTTTTGCTGCGTCAATCATTAACAACAGCTCCATCAAATTGTCAGAATTTGGGAAAGTAGATTGTACAAGGAATACGTGCTCACCACGGATAGATTCTTCAAAAGAAACAG
>JBOFIZ010000531.1:0-1380 GCA_051650425.1 Bacteroidales bacterium | reverse complement strand
AAGCAGAAGCCGCTTGGATTTTTTGGAATAAATAAAAGAACACGATTAATTGCTAAAAATATATTTTAATTATGGCAACAAAACCATTTCATTACCAAGAGCCGTTCCCAATGGGGAAGGATAACACAGAGTATTACTTGCTGACTAAAGATCACGTAAGTGTTTCTGAGTTTGAAGGCAAACCTATTTTAAAAGTTGAAGCAGAAGGGTTGACTAAACTGGCAAACGCAGCAATGCGTGATGTGTCATTCTTACTTCGTGCTTCACATAATGAGCAGGTAGCTAAAGTATTAAGCGATCCTGAAGCATCAGATAACGATAAATATGTAGCATTGACTATGTTGCGTAATGCTGAAGTTGCTGCTAAAGGTCAACTACCGACTTGTCAGGATACAGGTACAGCTATCGTTATGGGGAAAAAAGGGCAACAAGTATGGACTGGTTGCAACGATGAACAAGCATTATCTTTAGGTGTATATAAAACATACACAGAAGAGAATCTTCGTTATTCACAAAATGCACCGTTGAATATGTACGATGAAGTGAATACGGGGACTAACTTGCCAGCTCAAATCGATCTTTATGCTACTGAAGGAATGGAGTATAAATTCTTATTCATGGCTAAAGGTGGTGGATCTGCAAATAAAACATATTTGTATCAGGAAACAAAAGCGCTTATTACCCCAAGCAAATTACTTAACTATTTAGTTGAGAAAATGGCAACTTTAGGAACGGCAGCTTGTCCTCCTTACCACGTTGCTTTTGTAATTGGCGGAACATCTGCAGAGGCTAATCTGAAAGCTGTTAAATTGGCTTCAGCTCGTTATTATGACGGACTGCCAACTGAAGGAAATGAATTTGGTCAGGCTTTCCGTGATGTAGAACTAGAAAAACAAGTACTTGAGGCAGCCCAAAAGCTAGGATTAGGTGCTCAATTCGGTGGAAAATACTTTGCACATGATGTACGCATCATTCGTTTACCTCGCCATGGGGCTTCTTGTCCGGTAGGTATGGGTGTGTCTTGTTCTGCTGACCGTAATATCAAAGCGAAAATTACGAAAGATGGTATCTGGGTTGAGAAGTTGGATGATAATCCGGGTCGTTTGATCCCTGCTGAACTTCGTCAGGCTGGTGAAGGAACTGCTGTTAATATCGACTTGAACCGTCCGATGAATGAAATTCTTAAAGAGCTTTCAAAATATCCGGTTGCTACACGTTTGTCTTTGAACGGAACAATCATTGTAGGTCGTGATATTGCTCATGCTAAATTAGCAGAACGTATTGCCGCAGGTGAAGGTCTTCCTGAGTATATCAAGAATCACCCGATCTATTATGCAGGTCCTGCAAAAACTCCACAAGGAATGCCTTCGGGATCTTTCG
>JBOFIZ010000530.1:0-10930 GCA_051650425.1 Bacteroidales bacterium | reverse complement strand
CAAAACGACGAGCTGTATCTTTTACGATTGAGAATACTTCAGGAAGTACTTGTTCAAGAACTTCTTCGTATTTCTCTGTAATGCGTTTCTCGATTTTATCAATCTCTTCCCACACTTTCTCACGCTCATCCAAATCAAGCTCTTCTACTGATTTTTTTAGATCCTCGATTTGTTTTTTCTCATCCACAACATAAAGTTGGATGCGCTCTTTTATATCTTCGATGCGTTGGCGGATACCATCGTTATCTAATTGTTCGATCTCGCCGTAAGCAGCTTTAATTTTATCGATGTATGGATTAATCTCCTTTAAATCGCGTTGCGATTTTGTTCCAAACAGTTTACTTAAAATTTCTACAAATCCCATACGTATATTTATTATCTATTTTCGTTCTTAGAGTTATTTTGCAAATATAACAAAATTTTTAAATTAATCTTGTTTTATATCTTTTGCCCCTCATTACTTATTATAAAGGACCTCCGATATTGGCTTATCCGAACATGCATTCGGAGCTCTTATTCGCAAAAACGAACAAATTGTAGGTGCTATTTGTGTAGCCCTTACCGGTTGTTCGATTTTCTTCGGAACGATGTTTGCCCCCATTATAAAAAGCGGAGACATTACAGCAGCTTTATTTATTTGCTTATTCTTAATCAGTGGTGTTTCATAATCGATCGTCCAACCTGGTTGAATCTCAACCAATAAGTCTCCCGAAAGTTTACGATGATAACCATTACGCGCAGTCCGGTTCTCGTTACTTGAAGATCCATGCAATAATGTATGTCCGCAAATCACATCCTGAACTCCGGTCATCTGCACAAGAAATTCAGCTGATTTCGTTTGAATTTCTTTCAGATCAATCTGTTTATCTTCAATTAATTTACGATTCAGAAATATCTGCTCATCATGATAACCACTAACCCATTGACCATGCCCGTAAACGGCCATGAGATACATATTCAGAAGTGATGTACAACGATTCGGATAAAACTCTCCCGATGGAACACGCATTCGTTCCGGATTATAGCGCTCTGCATTAAAATATCCGGTTGAGGTCAAAACGATCAGAGCATTCTTTAATCCAACCTTCTGTTCAACAATTGAAATCAGATTTCCGATTTCCTTATCTAAACGCAAATAGGTATCCTGAACCTCCATCGAGTTATCTGTCAAACTCTTATCATTAAAGCTTCCGGCAAAGTAGGTCACATTAACCATATCCGGATAATTTCGCTTACCTATTGTCGAATTTTTAAGCAATACAGATACGAATTGTGTGATCTCCTCATTCACCAGACCACTATTCTTATATTGCTTTACATTGTCGAGTTTATTTTTCGGAAACGAATATTTAAATGTAAAATCTCTCGATTGGAATGGAATAAAACGATAAAATGACGGAGCATTCAGTGGTGTCCAATCGATCGTTTCAATCTTATTATTTAAGGGAAAAGTTGCATTATACTTCTCGAAAAATGACGGAGCATCCTTATAATAGGTTGATGTTCCCCAGCGTCCCGTCACATCATCAATCCAGAATGCAGCGTTTGCAGCATGTCCTGCAGACAAAATAGCCTGCTCGTAGGTCGGTGCAATAGCGTATACATCGGATAAATTTTCGGTTGCTATTTTCAGTTCATCTCCGATTGTCGATGCCAGCAAGGCTCTTGGCGAAACACTTTCTTGCGAAAAGTTGCCCATATATTCTTTATCTTCAAGAATAGGACGAGTCTTATTAAATTGCTTCGAATAGACCTGATTTGACACAATTCCGTGATAATTCGGTGTTGTTCCTGTAAATAAGGTTGCAACTGAATTTGCTTTATCTACATTCGGATAATCATAATCCAAATCAAAACAGATTGTTCCCTCTTTCATCAATCGTTTGAATCCTGTCTCACCAAATGCCTCATAAAACAAATGCAAAAGATCCGAACGTAATTGATCGACCGTAATCGTTACGACCAATTTCGGTTTCTCCGGCAATTGCTGAGCCACAAGCTGAACAGCTGAGAGAATGGTTACTATGGATGCGACAAATCTGCGCATAATTTATTTTTTGTTTTAGTCTTTATTTCAAAATGATTCTACAAATATCGTGCTAATCTCTACTTCTCGCAACAAAATCTTCTGATTTTTATCCACATTATTGATCTTATCAACGAAACCATGCCTAAAAATAAGAGTTCTATCGGGTAAATCTGCGATACAAATGGTGCTGAAAGTATAAATGTAAACGTCATTAAGACATTTATCCAGTTAAACAAAAGCACTTTCTTACGCCATGGTCTTACCAATAAAGCCAGCGCATAGATTAATTGCAAAGGCTCAAAGATCAATAATAATCCATTCGGATACATACCCGGATGAGTAGACACAAAAGCCAGAAAATACAAGATACAACCTGCAATGCCAAATAACAGGTACATTACGACATCTACGCCTATACACAGTTTCCCTTTTCGCAAACCTCTGAACAGGGTTAAAAGCAATATCAAACCTCCTATCGGATAAAAGAACCATCCGGGTGCCGGATAAGACGCTTCCTCCTCTTCTACAGAATCATCGTGTCTGAGAAGCAATACCGATTTACTCACCAACATCCTTTTTTGTCCCGTAACCGAATCTGCTACATAAGCCTCGTTTAATGCTTTTTTCAAATAGGAAGGATGAAAAAATTGTTCTCTGAATGTTACCGGCTGATCAAATCGACTGCCAAAAACGGTATTTATACCCAATTTCAACCAAGGATAATCACCGGTTGTTTCATGAACAATAGCCCGGAGTGTTCCTCCTGTAGCTGTCGTATCTCTAAATATCAATGGGCTTTCTAAACTTTTCTCGATCATTGACAACGGTCGTGTTGCACAGTTGTCAAAAGCAAAACTATAGCGATAGGTTCTGTTTTCAGGACGAGCATTCTCCATCAGACTATCCCAGAGTCTCTGTTTCTCACCTGCTGTCAGATTCAGAGTTTGCTCTGTCAGATCCAGATTACGAATCACACCTTCCATCCAGATATCATTCAGATTATTTATACCCAGTATATAATCCGTTTCACCTTTCACGAAACGCCAGGCAAAGTTAGGACTGGAAAAGTCAAATATTCCATAATTAAAAATATGATCGACTCCCAGGCTATCATCTTTTACACGAATTGCGGTGTGTCCCCATAAAGCATAAATCTCCGACCCTTTCTCTTGTGTAAGTACACTCACCTGAGTATTCTCCGACAACTTTGGAGCAGCAAAAGCATTACTGGCAAGAAATATAAAGAGGCAGATAAAACCTCCTATCCATTTATTCAATCGCATTTAATCTATTTTTTTTGCCAAATATAGAGATTTTCTGAACGTGAAATCCTCTGGAGTGAATTAAAAATAAAAAAGTTTTGATCAATCACAGACTGATCAAAACTTTTCACTTTTAGCAAAATAACACTATTAGAAAAACATCTAATTAATATACAAACTAATTATTCGTAAACTACATAGGATTTGGCAAGGATTCGATTTTTGTAAGGAAGTAATCTTTTGCATTTGTTCCTTCAATAGGTTTTTGATCTGTTGACAAAACCTGAACATTACCCTGACCAATTTTGAAGTAGCCAACATTACCATCTGCATAAGTTGCATTAATAATACCTTCAACTACTGTATATTTACCATCTCTCGTAATTACAGAATCTTTTTGATTCGGAAATACTTGTGTCAATGAGAATGAATAATCCTGATTAAACTGAACTTTTGTTTTAACAAGCGGACCTTCTGCTACCGGAGGAAGATTTCCTTCATAAACGCCACAGTAATCAAGAGTTTCAGCTGTCATATCCAATCCGACAACTTCTCCGACTTTATTTTCAAGATCTTCGCCAACATTAGCCGTATCTTCTACTGCTTTTTTTGCTGTATTTGTACAAGCTACAGAAGCGCCTAATAAAGCGACACATGCAAACAGCATTAAAAATTTACTTTTCATCTTTCTTTATTATTAAGGTTTATATTTTCCGATTGAATAAAAACAGTGTTTTGTTTTTTATTTCACTTAGATAACAAACAACCCGATAAACTTGTTTGCTGAAAAGATTAATTTATTCGCTATGACATTTTTTCATGTTGTCATATTTTACACATATCGAAGCAACAAATTACCCCAACTCATTAGTATTCAAAAAGCCATACGACATCAATACAAATTATAGTCGGTACGTAAAACCTTAAATTCTGTACGCCTGCTCAACTGACGGGCTATTTCTTCCTGTTCTGCCGGCAGTCTTTTTATATATTCTTCTGATAATACATCGCCACATTGCAGAAACGGATACTGATCTGCTATCTCATCATCTACGACAACCGGCACTGATTTCCCGTAACCTTTAGGCGTCAGACGATCTGCACTCATTCCTGCATCTATCAGATAGCCAACAACACTCTTTGCCCGCCTGTTACTCAAATCCAGGTTATAAACATCCGAGCCGATAATGTCGGTATGTGATGACAATTCAATTGTAATATTCGGATTCTCTGTCAAAAGCATGATCAGATAATCTAATGCTCCTTTTGATTCCGATCTTAATATCGCCTGATTAAAATCAAAGAATATATTATCCACACGAATTGTCTTTGCTATAGGCATCAATACAAAATCTTTCCGGTTACTGTAATCTTGATCTTGCTTAGGTACCGTAAAATATTCCGCTACACTCAGATAACCCGTACAAGAAGCCTGAACTGCATACTGCTCTCCTTGTCTTATTTTAAACTGATAGGTTGCATCCTGCCTTACAGGCCGTTTTTCGTAATAACCGCTATCCCCTACTATATGAATTTTTGCTTGATTAAGCAGAGTTTTTCTTTCGCCCCTCACACTCCCTTCGAAAAGACACTTCAATTCCGGGAGTTCAAAGAAATAGAGTTTATCAAACCCACGAGCATTCCCCCTATCCGAACTTAATACTCCCTTCTCTTCCAGGCTATAATAAGTAATTCCGAAATCATCACCTGTCGAATTCAGGGGCATTCCCATATTCTCTACCGTCCACCCTCCTTTTCGGTCAGGTGTTGCCTTAAATATATCCAGTCCTCCCAGACCGGGCCAGCCTCTTGAAGCAAAATACAAGGTCCCGTCTTCTCGGATAAAAGGGAACATTTCATCTTCTGCCGTATTAATTTCTTTTCCCATATTTTCGATATGCATCACCTCATCTCCGCCCAGTTTTGCACGCCAGATATCCAATCCGCCTACACCTCCGGGCATATCCGAAACAAAGTAGAGATAACCTCCATCTTCCGAAACCGAAGGATGGGCTACTGCCGTCAGTGAATCCTTTGTCAACTTCAATTTTTGAGGAATCCCCCATTGATCTTCAATCCGCTGCACATAGCAAATCTCTGTTACTGCCTCTGTCATATTACGCGAACGGGTAAAGTACATTCTTAAACCGTCACGGGTTACAGACATAGCCCCTTCATCGTTCTCCGAGTTTATATCACTATCCATAGGTTTGGGCTTGCTCCATCTGCCTTTATCATCCTTCCGGCTATAAAAAATATCTGCATTTTTCTGCCCCGTTATATCCGATCGGCTCTTTCCTTTGGCCTGACGCCGTGTCGAGGCAAAAAACAATTCCTCTCCTTCTTTTCCCATAAATGACACGGAGTAGTCCGATCCTGTTGAATAATTCAACACAGGTGCCATTTTTACAATGTAGCGTGTCTGATTCTTTCGTATTTCCTCTGACTTCTGACACATATGCAGGCCATTCTGTGCTGCCACATTCAGCGAATCATAAGCCAGATATGTCTGAAAATAGTGCGCCCCCTCTTTCCATCTGCCCAGCTTCTGTTTCACCTGCCCCATATAGAAATAGACACGCGAATCGGCATAATTGCTTTTGATCGCATAATTATAGGCCGATTCAGCCCGCGATGTCTGATTATGCAATTGATAAGCCCGACCCATTTTATAATAAGCCTCAGCCCTTGCATACTTATCTTTTCCGCCAACCCTTCCTATCACCTTTCTGTAAGTACGCGCAGCTGTGTAGTATTCACCCCTTTCCATCTGCTCATTTCCCTGCTTGAGGGTCGCAGTCTTGCAAGAGACAAATACCACTATGCACGTTAACAGCAGATATAGAAAGGATGACTTCATACGTTTTTGTTACAATGCATTCGGTAAAAGCAAAGAGCTGTCACCATAACTAAGGAAACGATAATCATTAGCCAAAGCATAGTCGTAAACAGCTTTCCAGTTTCCATTCAGGAACGCTGATACCAAAAGCAACAATGTGCTTTTTGGCTGATGGAAATTCGTTACTATACCTTTTACAATACGGAATGTAAATCCCGGTGCAATCATTATCTGTGTCTCTGACATAAGTACATCCGAATCGTTACGCTTCAAATAATCCACAATATTACTTAGTGCTTTCTCAGCCGTAATTTCTGCTTTTTGCTGATAAGGCATCCACTGCGTTACTTTCAGTTCTTCTGATGTCGCATTGGGGTTGGTTTCCAGAATCAAACCTATATAATAAAGACTCTCCAATGTTCGCACCGATGTCGTTCCTACTGCAATCACTTTGCCTGTATGAGCGATCAGTTTCTCGATAAACGATCGAGTAACACTTATAAACTCCGTGTGCATTTCATGATCTGCAATCTTATCACTTTTCACAGGCTGAAATGTACCTGCACCCACATGCAAGGTGATTTCACCCAGATCCACCTGTTTGGACTGCAACTTTGCAAGAACCTCCGGCGTAAAATGCAAACCGGCTGTCGGAGCTGCTACCGAACCCTCGATTTTCGAGTAAACCGTCTGATAGGTTTGCTTATCGCTCTCCTCTGTACGTCGGTTCAGATACGGAGGAATAGGCAACTCTCCGATAGCATCCAGAATATCAGCAAACGTAACTGCAGGATTATCCCACATAAAACACACCTCATGCGTATTACCTCTGGTTGCAATCTTCTCTGCAGCCAAAAGCGTTTGACCATGCGATGTTTCGATCGTTTGGGTCAATTGTCCCTCTTTCCATTTCTTCAGATTCCCGATCATACACAACCATGTACAAGTCTGTGTCTGCTGAAATGAAAGCAAATAATCATGCGGAGCTATGGGCTCCAGACAAAATATTTCAATTTTTGCACCAGTTGTCTTCTGGAAAAACAAACGGGCCTGAATAACTTTCGTATTATTAAAAACCATCAGACTACCCTCAGGTATAAATGATGTAAGATCTCCAAAGGAATGTGTCGAAATATCCCCTTGATTATATACTAATAATTTTGATGTATCTCTCTTAGCCAAAGGAAATTTAGCTATACGCTCATCCGGCAATGGGTAATCAAACTCCTCTATACGTATTTCTTCTGTCTTGATCATAGCAAATTCTGTTTTATACACAATACAAACGTACTCATTCTTTTTTTATTACTCAAATTCATTATTTAATGACAAAACAAAAAATGCCGGACAATTAACTGCCCGGCACTCCATTAAACTATTATCTCTTAGTCATCGTAACGAAGAAAATTGTAGTGATTATCAAACACCAACTCTAATCCGTTATTTAACTGTACATCAAACTCTCGTCTGTCTTTATCCATCTTAACGATAGTCGCTTGTGGATGTCTCATTTGAACATAAGCCAATACCTTTTCAGGCACTAATTCATCCGAAATTCCAGTTGGCACATAAATTTCATCCCAGTTTCCGTTCTTATCAAAAGAAATCTCGACTCCATTCATAAATTTCACTTCATACTCGGCACCTCTCAGATCTTTGTCATATTCTACAGACAAAATATCACCTTGTCCGAAGTTCGCCGAAATAAATTGTTTTGCTCCAACCGGCAACTGCTCATAAGAAATAAACTTATCATCATCATTATCACATGAAGAAAAAGCAGTTGTCACCATCATTAAAGATATAAATAGAAATAGAAGTTTTTTTAATTTCATCACTGTATATTATTTTAGTTTAGTAGTATGTTTAGTCCTTTATGTATATGATTGCGTACGATTAGCGATCAATACGCATAAACTTACCTCTTTTGTCAAATTTCAATTCCAGATTACTATCCAGTTTCACTTCATAGTCGCGACGATCGTTCTCAATTTTCACAATCACTTGATTTGGATAATTCTGACCGACATAAGCCTTAATACCAGGTAATAATAATGACGCTGGCACAGATGCATTTTTCATACTGATTGAAGTCCAGTTACCTTTAGCGTCAAAGTCAATCTTACTTCCGTCCGTAAAAACCACATCATACTCTTTACTGAACAAATCTTCTTCATCTTGCAATGCGTACGAAATATTCTGATTCGGAAAATGTGCTTTAATCATTTGCTGAGCCTTAGCTGGAAGTTCACTGAAATTGATTTGTTTACCGTCATCCGCTTTTGCAGTTGAAAATGCTGCAAACACTACACATAGTAGCATTAAAATTTTTGCTTTCATAATCTTTTTATCATTTAGTGATTTGATAACTTAGTTAATTTGATAATGCAAAGTTCGCACCCAAAACTGAAAAGAATCTGGAATCAGTCAGTAAAATGAAGAAAAAATTGATGTAACCCGTCTTTATATTCGTAATTGCAAGAAAAACCCTCTATTTTACAGATTGATTCTACAATAGCCAATCCCAAACCTGATGAATTTTCCTTCTTCTTCGTATGATAGAATCGATCAAAAATCCGTACAGAGTCCAATGGTTCGGATGCTCCCGTATTTGCTAGTATCAAACTGCCATTCGTAATCTTTATTTGAATTGTTCCGCCTTCGACGTTATGCACATAGGCATTCTTAATTAAGTTAGTAATTAACACGCTGGCCAAAGCATTGTTCATCACGATCTCCAATCTTTCCCTTTCTATAACTTCTGTTGAAATATTTTTATACGAATAAGCCTCTTCAAAATCCGTCAACAGATTTTTTACAATCGTATTGATACACAACGACTCTTTTTCAATAAACTGATGATTTTCGATCTTACTCAGAAGTAGCAACGATTTATTTAGTCGGGTGATCGATTCCAATGTCTGAATAACCTTAATTACTTCACCAATTTGTTTCTCACCCAGACTCTCATCCTCCAGCAACATTTCAAGTCTGTTCCTGCATATCGCTATCGGGGTCTGAATCTCATGCGAGGCATTACCGATAAACTGTTTTTGCTCTTCAAATAACATCTCCCCCCGCTTAGCATTACGCAAAGCGGCATCATTTAATTTTCTGAACTCAACAATATCTGTCGAATTATTCAAAGGTTCATTTACTCCTCCCATCTGATATTTATCCAACCATTTCAGCAGGATATACAATGGTTTCATATTATGCTTGATCAATCCCACATTAATCAGCACAATCAAAATAAGCAATGAAAGATAAAGCCACAGAATCCATTCCAGAATAGCCTTCTTCAAATCCGACTTCTCGATAGTCGGAGTCACCACAGTCAACTCCAGTAATTCATCATCCGCATTTCTGTAAAACGTTTTCAAGATCCGTGCAGGCTCAGTCTCCTTCTTTTCCCGTATATAAATCATCGAATCCGAATAACGTTTATCCAGATTGCTGTACATATACTCCTCCGTAACCTTCCGAATAAAAAACGTATTATTGGTTCCGTTATCATGCTCCGGCACCGACTCGCCTGCCAGCTTACGGGTTATTATCATCTCCGAATAATCCTCCAGTGAATCGTCTACCTCATCATTAATCTCATTGATAATTGCCGTATAAAACAAGCAAGCCCACAGCGTCATCACGATCAGCAAGAAAAGAGAAATTCTAAGTGTTATGTGTGTAAGTAATTTCACGCGTCAGTACTCTTTAAATTATTCAACCGTAAATTTATATCCGAATCCATACACCGCCTTAATCTGCGGAGTAGCATTCGCATCTTTGAGTTTCTTTCTCAGATTCTTAATCTGGGCATAGATAAAATCAAAATTATCGACCTGATCGATATGATCACCCCACACCGATTCAGCCAGTGTGTTTTTATTGATCAGCCGGTCAGGACGATTCATCAGATAGAGAAGTATATCATATTCCTTTCTGTTCAGATCCAGCAACTGATCATTAATCCGCACCTCAAACAAATCAGGATTAATCGTAATATTACCATATTCAATCAGCATCAAACCATTTTGATGATTCCGTCTGATCACACTTTTGATTCGCGCATTCAATTCTGCCAGATGAAAAGGCTTAGGAAGGTAATCATCCGCGCCCAGCTCAAGCCCCTCTACCTTATCGTCGATCGAATCCTTGGCAGATAAAATAATTACATTCTCTTTGCGGTTCAGCTTCTTCACTTCTCTCAGCAGAGACAAGCCATTACCGTCGGGCAGCATTATATCCAGCAATATACAATCATACGTATATTCCCGCACTTTCTCCAATGCATCTTCCAGACAAGAAGCTGCTTCTACTACATATCTTTCTTTTTCCAGTGAACGAATCAAAATCTCTCTCAATTCAGGTTCGTCCTCGATGATCAATATTTTCATTTTTTCTCAGGTTTAAGCTTTAAGCTGTCATTATGCAACGACAGGGTTACAACCATAATAACGAACAAATAAACAAATAGATTCTGAATTTTTTCTGTAAAGACCGCAAATAAAAAAAGAACAGGCAAAAACCATTTTCAGATTTATGCCTGTTCCATTACCAAATTTTATCTATTTCTTAGTTACCATAACCCGGATTATTCACTAACAACGGGTCATTGTTCAATGTGTTTATATCAATCGGCCAAAGAATCATATAAGCCTGATCTTTTGTCAAAATCGGATTTGGATCATCATAGTTTGCTTTTGCATCAAACACCATCGATTCCCCTGCACCATTTTTCATTCTTACAACATCAAACCAGCGTTTACCTTCCCAAATGAATTCTTTGTCACGTTCAAA
>JBOFIZ010000529.1:0-1982 GCA_051650425.1 Bacteroidales bacterium | reverse complement strand
ACTTTTACGAAAACATAATTATAGATTGATGGCAGAAACTGCGCAAACAATCCGATCATTACGGCCCAGAATAAAATATGTAATATACGTTTCATTTGTTCTTCTATTTAGTCTAATTGTGCATTAATCTCTTACTCCGTATTTGAACCTGTCAATTGAAAAAATTGTCCAGGTTGCAGTGAGCAAGCATAATAAGATAGCTTGCGGAATGAAAGATGTGTAGCTTCCGGGAATATCATTAATAAAGAAAAAAGCTACAATCATTAAGGAGATCAGAAAATGGATGATACTGTATTTGCGGGTTTCTTCGAGCACGATGCGCGCAGTCAGAAAGTAGCTGCACATACCGGCAATGAACCAAACAAAAGTAGTTGCAAGAATACGGCTTATGATTTCTGACGGGAAGTAATACCATGCCGCAGAAGCAGTAAATGCCATAAGCAACAAAGTATAAACTCCATAGATGGAAGCACCGTAAGAAAGCATCATCCATGTCATGCTGGTATGGTTGACAGGGAGGTGAAGTGTCAGTTTCAGACGTCTTTCACGCATTTCGGGTGTATATTGAAATAGCGCAAGAATAACACCAAATGTAATCGGGACAAAGCGGAAATTCTGAATAAAGATTGTATCCCGGCTGAGAACAATGTCCCATAGATGTCCGGCTCCTTTAACTGTATCTACACGATACCAGATACCGATGTTATAAAGTAAATAAGCAATAGAAATAGCCATGAAAAGCCAAAATACAAGTTTGGTCTTAATCCACTCTTTATAAAAAACAGCTTTTAATATAGAATTCATAGTTACGTGTGTTTTAGTATTTTCCGGTCAGTCCGATAAAAATATCTTCCAGACTCATATCGACTTTTTTTAATGAATCAGAACTGATTTGTTTTTGATTTAAACGCTGATATACCTCTTCTTCTTTACAAAATGTATATGTACGTACTTTATTACGATAAACTTCTGTATTGATAAACTGAGGATCGTCTAATACAAAGTGCTCGTTTTTAGAATCAAACTCGTAGCAGTTAAATGACTCATAAAGATTACTCAAAGAATCCTGAATCAGAATCTTTCCATAATCCATAATAATACAGTCATCTACGAAGCGTTCCATATCCTGAATAATATGTGAAGTGACAAAAATTGTTTTACCTTCTGCAACGGCATACTCTTTCAGATAGTCTATGAATAAACGGCGATATCCAGGATCCAGACCTAACGAGAAGTCATCCAGAATTAGCAATTCGGGGTTTTGTGCCAGAATAATGCCTAACGCAACCTGAGAGCGTTGTCCGCACGACATGTTTGATATGCGTTGATTCGGTGCGACTTTCAGTTTTTTCATCAATTCATAATAAACTGTATTGTCCCAGTTTGGATAAAAAGCTGAATAAAACTTTTCAAGCTGTTCGATAGTCATGAATGTATATTGGACATGCCCTTCAAGCAAAAGACCGATTCGTCTTTTCTCAATCGGATTCATGCGGGTTATGTCTTGTCCGAATATGCGACATTCGCCTGCTTTAGGTTTTAAATAACCGCTCAGGATGTTGATCGTTGTTGTTTTCCCTGTCCCGTTTTTGCCAAGGAGTCCGAGAATCTTTCCTTTTGGAACCGTGAAACTCAGATCCTCATATATTTTTCTCTTACCGTAATAGTGAGTAAGATGATTGCATTCTATTACATTTTCCATAATTCCTATAGGTTTAACCTTAGCCCTGCACAGAGGGTATAAGCATGTTTTTTATTGTTACTTTGACGCAGATCACAGGAAATAAAAGGAATCCAGCTAATCTGTTTTTGCTCTATCACAAACCGGACTTCTATTCTCTCAGCTATAATTGACCGGCTTTTATAATTAAAGTTCGGAATCAGCAAACCATTTACCACTTCGTCCGGTGAATCGTGATTTATTTCTTTATTGAGATTCATTCTGTATGAAAGAGTGATATCTGTTTCGAAGGATTTATTCA
>JBOFIZ010000528.1:0-1843 GCA_051650425.1 Bacteroidales bacterium | reverse complement strand
TCTTCGATGTCACCTAAAGTTGTTTTCTCCATAGCTGGTTGAGCTACAGTAGATTCTTTTTTAGGAGCAGCTTTACGAGCAGCTTTTTTCTCTTCGTTTTTCTCAGTTTTGTTAGCATCTTCGTGGATACGGCTGTGAGAAACGATGATACGTTTAGCATCTTTGTTGAATTCGATTACTTTGAAGTCAAGTTTTTCGTCAACTTGAGCTTGAGAACCGTCTTCTTTCACTAAGTGTTTAGGAGTTGCGAAACCTTCAACACCGTAAGGAAGAGCTACAACAGCACCTTTGTCTAACAATTCGATGATTGTACCTTCGTGGATAGAATCAACAGTGAAAACTGTTTCAAAAACATCCCATGGATTTTCTTCTAATTGTTTGTGACCTAAGCTTAAACGACGATTTTCTTTGTCGATTTCAAGAACTTGAACATCGATATCTGCACCGATTTGAGTAAACTCTGATGGGTGTTTGATTTTTTTAGTCCAAGAAAGATCAGAGATGTGGATCAAACCATCAACACCTTCTTCGATTTCAACAAATACACCGAAGTTAGTGAAGTTACGCACTTTAGCAGTGTGTTTTGAACTTACAGCATATTTCTCTTCGATGTTTTCCCATGGATCTTGTTTCAATTGTTTGATACCAAGAGACATTTTACGCTCGTCGCGATCCAAAGTTAAAACTACAGCTTCAACTTCGTCACCAACTTTCATAAAGTCTTGAGCGCTACGTAGGTGTTGAGACCATGACATTTCAGATACGTGGATCAAACCTTCTACACCTGGAGCGATTTCGATGAACGCACCGTAGTCAGCCATAACCACTACTCTACCTTTAACTTTGTCACCAACTTTTAAACCTTCGCTAAGTGCATCCCATGGATGAGGAGTAAGTTGTTTAAGACCTAAAGCGATACGTTTTTTGTCATCATCGAAGTCAAGGATAACAACGTTCAATTTCTCGTCTAATTTAACAACTTCTTCTGGGTGAGATACACGACCCCAAGATAGGTCTGTAATGTGGATCAAACCATCTACGCCACCAAGGTCGATGAATACACCATATGAAGTGATATTTTTAACAGTTCCTTCAAGAACTTGACCTTTTTCAAGTTTAGAGATAATTTCTTTCTTTTGTTGCTCAAGTTCAGCTTCGATAAGAGCTTTGTGAGATACAACAACGTTTTTGAACTCTTGGTTGATTTTAACAACTTTGAATTCCATAGTTTTACCTACGAATACATCGTAGTCACGGATAGGCTTAACGTCGATTTGAGAACCTGGCAAGAATGCTTCGATACCAAATACGTCAACGATCATACCACCTTTAGTACGACACTTGATGTAACCTTTGATTACTTCGTCGTTTTCTAAAGCTTCGTTTACGCGATCCCAAGAACGAGTAGCACGAGCTTTTTTGTGAGAAAGAACTAATTGTCCTTTTTTGTCTTCTTGGTTCTCAATGTAAACCTCTACAGTATCCCCAACTTTTAATTCTGGGTTGTAACGGAATTCATTCATTGAGATGATACCATCTGATTTGTAACCGATGTTTACTACTACTTCTCTTTTGTTCATAGCAATAACAACACCTTCTGTTACGTCTTTATCTTTGATTGTGTTCAAAGATTGATCATAAGTTTTTTCTAACTCTTCGCGAGATTGAGTTGAAAAGCCTTCGCCTTGCTCATACGCATCCCAGTCGAAATTCTCTACTGGAGCAATAGTTTTTAATTCTGTCATGTTAATAATTTGTTGTTTTTAGCTAATACGTTAGACATTATATCGCCTTACTCTAAAGCGCGGCAAAGATATATATTTTTTCTCATATCACAAGTAAT
>JBOFIZ010000527.1:0-3505 GCA_051650425.1 Bacteroidales bacterium | reverse complement strand
ATTTTGAATTTAATATAATAACGAAACACTATTAACACTACAAATCATTGTTAATCTATAAAAATCTCAATCGTCGAAATTCATATTTCAAAGAAAAATGAGATCAAACAAAATTATCTATATAAATAAGATGTATTTTATATCCATATAATTTCAATGTTTTTTCATTTTTTGTATCTTCGTGCGCTCTATCGCAATAATCTATATAATAAGAATTAGCATAGAGGACGACGCAGAATACAACAAAAAAATAAATACTAAATAATTGAATTATAATGGCAGCATTAGAAACGATCAGAAACAAAGCCGGCCTTTTGGTTGGTGTAATTGGTCTTGCCTTGTTTGCGTTTGTAATCGGAGATTTTCTTAATTCAGGAAGCTCTTTTTTCAGAAGTCAACAAGACAAAGTAGTTGTAATTAACGGTAAAAAAGTATCATTTGATGATTTCAATAATCGCGTAAATGAGCTAACTGAAGTTTATAAAATTCAGCTAGGACAACAAAACTTACCAGAAGAATACAGCGTTCAAATCCGTCAGGCAGCTTATGAAGGAATCGTTCGTGAAGAAATCATGAATGAAGAATTTGAAAAATTAGGGATTACAGTTTCTTCTGAAGAATTATTTGATTTGATCCAGGGTAAAAATATTTCACCGATGGTTCAACAAATTCCTTTCTTCAGAAATCCGCAAACCGGAGCTTTTGATAAAGCAATGTTATTGAATTTCCTAAGAACTATCAACGCTACAGACCTTACTCAATACGGTCCTGAAGGTGCTGAGCAAATCAAGCAATTGAAAAACTACTGGATGTTCTGGGAAAAGTCAATCAAACAACAACGTTTGGAAGAGAAATACAATGCACTTATTGCTAAAGGTGTTATTGCAAACCCAATTGAAGCACAATCTATGTACAATGGAGGTAAAGTAAATGCAGATTTTGCTTTTGCAATGCAACCTTACTCTTCAATTGCTGACTCAACAATTAAAGTTTCGGATAAAGATTATCAGAAAGTTTACGATAAATACAAAGAGCAATTCAAACAAGACGAAACAAGAAGCGTTAAATACCTGACTCTTCCTATCCGTCCGAGCAAAGAAGACTTTGCTGAAGTAGAACAAAAAATGGATGAAATCCAAGGTGAGTTTACTACAGCTTCTGATGTAAAAGAATTGGTAATCGACAACTCTGATTCTCCATTTATTGATGCATACGTATCTGTTAGCGCTCTTTCTCCATCATTGCAAGCATTCGTTAACGAATCAAATACAGGTGATGTAAAAAATCCATCTTATGAAGGTGATGTATACTCAATGGCTAAAATCCTTGGTAAAACAACTGCTCCGGATTCAGCAAACGTTCGTATGATTGTTCTTCCGAATGATGCTCAAGGTCAAAAATTAGCAGACAGCTTAACTACTGAGATCAACAAAGGTGCTAAATTCAACGAATTGGCAGCTCAGTTTTCTCAACACCAATCAGCTCAAAACGGTGGCGAACTTGGTTGGGTAAATGAAATTGCAGCTTCACAAGCAGGAACTGAATTTGTAGATGCAGCATTCAATACTCCACTTAATAAAGTTACAACTATCAAATCTCCTTACGGAATCCAGTTAGTTCAGGTTACAGAAAGAACAGCTCCGGTTGCTAAAGTGAAATTGGCAGTTATCGATATGGAAGTTACAGCAAGCTCTCGTACTTATAATAACTTATATAACGAACTAAATGCTTATGTGGCTTCAAACAAAAACATCGCTGACTTCGAGAAAAATGCCGTAGAAAAAGGTTATAGCGTACTTGCTAATCCTGCTCTTACAGCAAACGATTACAATCTGGGAACAGTACAAAATGCAAGACAAGCGACAGCTTGGGCTTTCAGAACAGCTAAAAAAGGAGAGATTTCTCCAATCTTCGAAGTTGGAAACAACTTTGTTGTAGTTGCTTTGGACGGTATCACTGAAAAAGGTTATACGCCACTTGCTCAAGTAAAAGCGATGTTGAAAAATGAAGTAATCAATGACAAAAAAGCAGAAATCATTATCGCTGATTTGAAATCGAAAAACCTTACTTCTCTTGATGCTTACGCTCAGGCAATGCAAACAAGTGTAGATACAGCAATGATGGTTAACTTTAATACACAACGTATCACGGGTATTGGTAATGAGCCTGTTCTTTGTGCTCTTGCTCCAATGTCACAGCTTAACCAGCTATCTGCTCCGGTAAAAGGAATGAACGGTGTATTCGTTATCAACGTATTCAACAAAGTTGACAGCGAAAAACCTTATGATCAAAAAGCTGAAATCTCAACAATCGAGAATTCATTGGCTTACAGAATCATTTATCAAACATATAACGTTCTTCGTATGAACGCTGATATCGATGATAATCGCGTAAGCTTCTTCTAATAAATACGACTAAGATATTTATATTAAAGAGCGGGAACCTTCCGGGTTTCCGCTCTTTTTTTTATCCCTGATATCCTATTTAAGCTTAAATAAATATCCGGATGAACCAGCAAACAGGAATATTCGTAACTTTGTAATCACTTTCATTGTTTAATAATGAAAGTGCTATATACTAAATTCTCAATCAAATAAGATATGGAACCTCTATTAGGGAAAACGCTCGAAGAGCTAAAAAATATAACATCCGAATTAGGACTACCCGGATTTACAGCAAAGCAAATTGCAGACTGGCTTTATAAGAAAAAGGTCACTACAATTGAGCAGATGACTAATTTGTCTCTTAAAGCACGTGAAGCTTTGACTGAAAAATATACAATCGGATGTGCCGGCCCTTCCGATGCTCAGAAATCAATTGATGGTACAATTAAGTATCTGTTTAAAACTGGCGAAAATAAATTTATCGAATCGGTATATATTCCTACTGAAGACAGAGCTACGCTTTGCGTATCCTCACAAGTTGGCTGCAAAATGAATTGTTTGTTTTGTATGACTGGCAAACAAGGGTTCAACGGCAATCTATCTTCAAATGAAATTATCAATCAGATACAATCTATTCCCGAATCAGACAAATTGACCAATTTGGTATTTATGGGTATGGGCGAACCTCTCGACAATTTCGACGAGTTGACGAAAGTATTACAGATACTGACTGCGCCTTGGGGGTATGCATGGAGTCCAAAAAGAATTACTGTATCAAGCATCGGGCATAAACAAGGCTTGATTCGTCTTTTAGAAGAAACGGACGTACATGTAGCGATCTCTCTTCACTCACCATTCCCGGCAGAACGATTGGAAATTATGCCGATCGAAAAGGCATTCCCTATGCTCGACATATTGGCGTTACTAAAACAGTATGACTTTTCGAAACAGCGTCGTCTATCGTTTGAATATATTGTATTTAAAGGCTACAACGATACAATGCGCCATGCCGATGAATTGATTCGTCTATTAAAAGGAATGGATTGCCGGATGAATCTGATCCGCTTCCACGCAATTCCGAATGTAGATCTGAAATCTTCGGATATGAGAACTATGGAAGC
>JBOFIZ010000526.1:0-1042 GCA_051650425.1 Bacteroidales bacterium | reverse complement strand
GCTGCTGTAGCTGGAATATTATTAAACATAATAATCCCAGAAAAAGCATAATTAATAATTTTTTGGAGGAAAATATGAGCAAAATCGCTGTAGTTGCCATTGGCGGCAATGCACTTATAAAAGATGAGAGTAAAAAATCATTCGAAGATCAATATGAAGTAATCTGCGAAACCGCGAAATATATAGTTGATATGATTGAAGAAGGTATCAACGTGGTGGTAACTCATGGAAATGGTCCTCAAGTTGGATACCAGCTTAGAAGATCAGAGCTTGCTTATGAAGCTGAAAAGGTTGATTTAGCACCCCTTGTAAACTGTGTATGTGATACACAGGGTTCTATAGGATATCAAATTCAGCAAGCAATTGGAAATGAATTCAGAAAAAGAAATATGCCTAATAAATCAGTAACTGTAGTTACTCAAGTCGTAGTAGATAAAGATGATATCGCTTTTACAAATCCAACTAAGCCTATTGGCTCTTTCTACTCAGAAGAAGCTTATGCTAGACTTACTGCTGAAAATCCTACTTGGACTATGATAAGTGACTCTGGTAGAGGATATAGAAGAGTGGTTGCTTCTCCTAAACCAGTTGATATAGTTGAAAAAGACGCTATACTTGACTTAGCTAATCAGGGCTACTGTGTAATCGCTACAGGCGGTGGCGGAATCCCAGTAATAAAAAATACTGATGGTACCCTTACTGGCGTAGATGCAGTTATCGATAAAGATTTTGCATCAAGCCTACTTGCCGCAGAATTACATGCAGATTTATTCGTGGTATCTACAGGTGTTGAAAAAGTATATATAAACTTTAATAAACCAGATCAAAAAGCTTTAGACGAAATCAATATAGAAGAAACTGAAAAGCTTATTGAAGAAGGTCACTTTGCTCCAGGAAGTATGCTTCCTAAAATAGAAGCTGCACTTCAATTCATAAAAGCAGGTGGAAAAAAAGCTTTAATCACGGACCCTAGTAGCTTAAAAAGAGCTATCAAGGGCGAAACTGGAACTGTAGTAATCCAATAATAATATATCCAACAAAA
>JBOFIZ010000525.1:0-2012 GCA_051650425.1 Bacteroidales bacterium | reverse complement strand
CCTCGTTGATTGTATCGGATAAATCGCTCACTACTTCGATGCATCACTTCACCATAAGCCATTCCTCCGATTGTTGTTGTAATCAGATCATTAATTGATGCCGGTTCATTTTCCAGAAACATCTCCCAGATAAAACTCCCGGCAAATGCATACGGTATCGATTGCAAATAGCTTAATCCCCAAGCTCTGCCTGCACTAAAATATAATCCTCCCTGATAAGGATGAGCAACCAGATTAGTCGGAAACTCATCGTTATCCCACACAAAACCTGTGTCCAGATTCTTTTTAATAGTCGCCAGACTTATATCAGCAAATGGTTTTCCTGCAACATATTTTGAAACGCCCCAGAATATTCCATCAAGCGCAATCAGCTCTAATGCTGCAAAACCTGCTTTAGGTCTTTTTGGGCTTTCCAAACGAACCGAAGCAGATTTACACATTAAAGTGTCTCTGCTACCGGTTTGTCCCCATACAGAATTCGAACAAAAAATGAGTAATATGAAGAATGAGTAATATTTCACAAGCAAAATATTGAATCTACAAAACGATTAATACCTGCTTAAAGTTTACATCAAAAACTGCATTTTTCAGTAATAGTTTGTTTTACAGAAAGCTAAAATGAAAAAAATATCATCCTGCAGATTGGTTTCTTTTTATACTTTTGCATCCAAACAACAGAACTGCATCAATGAATTATTTGGCACATATCTATTTTTCAGGAGCTATAGCTCAAAGGAAACTCGGTGGATTTATTGCTGATGCTGTCAAAGGAAAAGCTTTTGAAAAGTATCCGAAAGGGGTTCGGGAAGGGATTCGCCGACACAGAGAAATTGATCACTGGGTAGATACCCGTCCTGAAGTTCAGGAGGAACTCCGCAAAATGAGAGTATCTTTAGGTCGGTATGCCCCTATCGTATTGGATATTTTTATGGATTACTTTCTAGCCAACGATTTTAGCAGATTAACCCGGAAGCCCTTCAATATTTTCTGCTATAAATTCTATTTTATACTGATCATAAACTATCGTATTCTACCTATTCGCTTCAAACGATTTGTCTGGCATTTTATTCTCAGTAACCGGTTACATAAGTACAGGCACAAGAATGGAATTCGTGAATCGCTTGAAATCATGCGTGACTACAGACACATTCCGATTGACGTAAATGCAGCAATGGTTTATTTAGATAAGAATCAAAATGAGTTAAACGATTTATTTATTTTCTTGTTTAGCTCATTAAAACAAAAATACAAACTATGACATTATACCCCTCGAATCGAAGAATTCAAGGAACTACTATTCTTCAAAAAGCCAAAACACAAAATAATGTAATCGGATTTTTCAATTATCTTATCCTCTTCATCGGAGCTAGCCGTTTTGTGATGGGACGCATCAGACAAGGTTTGATATTTTTTGTATTATTCCTGATTCTTTATTTATGGGATAAAGGGAAGAGCTCTCAAAAAAGCCGGACTGCAATCTATATAAGTGAAGCCGGTATCGAATTTAAAGGATGGGGGGCTATGAACTGGAGCGAAATTGAAGCTTTACATATCGAATATGACGACCTGCAATCTGCATACACATATCATTTCAGGATAACTTTTCGGAATCCAGAGCGGGGAATCAGTGACTTTTCTATCGGAAGACTCGATATTAAACCCGATCAGTTAGCCGGTTTGTGCGAAAGATATATGCCTCAAAATATTTTTTTCGATCTCATTTATTAAGCAATCTCCGATCCAAACGCATTTTTCTAAAAAAAATATCATTTTTATTTAGCCATATATTCATTTGCTTTCCAGCAAGTTAATATCAAAAATAAAAACTTGAAGAAAAAAAGTTTGAAAAAAAGTGCGTTGTAAATTTGCACAATCAAAAATAATCGCGTAGTTTTGCATCGCAATTGAGAGATAAACGCTCTCAAAAACAAACAAAAATTAGGGCTCATAGCTCAGCTGGTTCAGAGCACCTGCCTTACAAGCAGGGGGTCATAGGTTCGAATCCTATTGGG
>JBOFIZ010000524.1:0-10737 GCA_051650425.1 Bacteroidales bacterium | reverse complement strand
CGTTTATTATTTTTAACATTATCCGATTAAACAATTTCCAGTATTATGCCGTTATTGTTACAGAATATAGATTATTGAACTCATTTTAGTAAATGATTTAGTCAGTAAAGGGGACTTTCTTGCGTGAGCAAGGAGGTCCTTATCATTTAAAGCCATTTCAAATAATTAATTCAAAAAGAACGGGCATCCTTTAAATTTAATCAAAGATCTTAGTATAGATATGACAATAAGGGGTAGTTCCTTTATGTTCATAATATTGCTGATGATAATCTTCGGCTTTCCAGAAAGTAGAAGCAGGTCTTAATTCTGTTGCAACTTTATATCCTTTATTCTCTAATTGTTTGATGTATTTTTCAGCAATCATCTTTTCTTCATCCGAATTATAAAATATGACCGATAAATATTGCGGACCTATATCCGGACCTTGTCCATCCTCTTGTGTAAAGTCATGCGTCTCGAAAAAATATTTCACTAAATCATCGTAAGTTATTTTCGAAGGATCATAGTCGACAGCAATTGTCTCTACATGTCCGGTTGTTTTAGTACATACATCTTTATAAGAGGGATGATCCACGTGACCACCCATAAAACCGACAGCCGTTGATTTAAGACCTTTTAATTTACGAAAATAATACTCGGTACCCCAGAAGCATCCGGAAGCAAAATAAGCCGTTTTAGTTTGTTGTTCCATATTTTTTTTAATTGTGTTTTTAATGGGTTCGCCTTGCGGCACAAAAACCAAAGATACAGAATTTACGCAATGTCTCGTATCTTTATCTGTAAATCCTTCATTAAGGAATACATGTCCTAAATGTCCTCCGCAGTTGGCACACACAATTTCTGTACGCATACCGTCCGGATCAGGAATACGTAAAACAGCTCCCGCTATTTCGTCATCAAAACTTGGCCATCCGCAATGTGACTCAAACTTATCTTTTGACAAATAGAGCGGAGCATTACATTGTTTGCAAATATAAGTTCCTGCTGCTTTGTTATTCAAATATTCACCAGTAAAAGGTCTCTCTGTACCTTTATTTACGATCACCCGTTTTTCCTGTTCCGACAAATTATTATATTCCATAATCGTATTGTTTTGATTATTCTTTGACATAGTATTCTGACTATTAGACTGACAGGAGATCAATAACAAAAAAATCCAGATCAGATGTTTCATATTGCTCATTAAGTTACGTGAGAATTTCTATTATTCTAACAAGAAAGACCGCATCTTAGTTTCAAAAAAGATGTTTTAGAGTACTAAATACTTTCTTTCTGTTAATCTTTTACACACAATGCATTATTCTTTCCGTCAATCTCTTATCTTTGCGTAAATAAAAGTAAGTGTATCTAATATATTACATTGATGAGAGTAATTGACCTAATAAACTCAAGCAAGAAAACAGCATTCTCTTTTGAAGTTCTTCCACCCCTTAAAGGGAATGGACTGGAGAAGATTTATCATACCATTGACACTTTAAAAGAATTCGATCCCAAATATATCAATATCACTACACACCGCAGCGATATTGCTTATAAAACAACAGATAACGGATTATTCAGACAGGTAGTGGAACGAAAACGTCCGGGTACGGTAGCTGTTGCAGCAGCTATAAAAAACACGTATAACATTCCGGCTGTACCTCATGTTATCTGTAGCGGCTTTACAAAAAGTGAGATCGAATATATGCTGATTGACCTTGACTTTTTGGGTATTCATGATCTTTTACTCTTACGTGGAGATAAATCAAAGAACGAGTCAGTCTTTTCAAGTATTTCAGACGGACATCATTACGCTATTGACTTACAAGAGCAAGTCAATCTGTACAATCAGGGTCAATTTCTGGATGGATCAACTCTTGATAGAAACGGAAGACAATTTTCTTATGGTGTCGCAGGCTATCCTGAAAAACATGAAGAAGCTCCTAACTTAAAATCAGATATGCACTATCTGAAGGCTAAAGTTGATGCCGGTGCAGAATATATCGTGACGCAAATGTTTTTCGACAACAGCAAATTTTTCGATTTCGTGAAACGCTGTCGTGAAGCCGGCATTCAGGTTCCGATCATTCCGGGTATTAAACCGATTACCAACATTAGTCAGTTAGCCATACTCCCTAAGATATTCCATGTTGATATTCCGGAAGAACTGGCTAGTGAACTGCGTAATTGCAAAACGGCTGAAGGAGCAAAACAGATCGGTGTTGAATGGGGAATACATCAGGCCAAAGAGTTAATAGCAAATCAAGTGCCGAGCATTCACTTTTATACATTAAATGCAACCCCGAGTGTTCGGGATATTGCTAAACAAGTATATTAAATAAAATAAAAGAGGAAGGTTGAATATATGTTCTTTAAACAGATCATAGGACAAGAAGAGATAAAAAACAGGTTATGCCAGATGGTTGATCATAACCAGATTCCGCATGCCCTGCTATTTGCAGGTAATGAAGGAGTAGGCAAGTTCCCTATGGCACTTGCCTTTGCACGCTATATCCATTGCACGAACCGTTCGGGACACGAGGCTTGCGGAGTATGCCCTTCATGCAAAAAATATGATCAGCTCGTTCATCCTGACCTCCATTTTGTTTTTCCGATTTATAAGAGTGCCGCTCAGAAAAAAGAAGTTTGTGATGATTATCTGCCTGAGTTCCGTTCTTTCGTGTTAAAGAACGGTTATTTCAATTACAGCCAATGGATGTCTTATATCGATTGTGACAATTCACAAGGACAGATATACACCAATGAGGCTTTGGAAATTATGAAAAAACTCAATCTCAAAGCATTTGAAGCTGAGTATAAAATCATGATTATCTGGCTACCGGAAAAAATGCATGAAACATGCAGCAATAAAATCCTGAAACTTCTGGAAGAGCCGCCGGCTAAAACGCTGTTTTTACTGGTATCGGAATCAGCAGACCATATTCTTCTGACTATTCAGTCGCGAACTCAGCGAATTCATCTTCGCAACATCGAAGAGAATACGCTTGCTGCAGCTTTGAGCGAACGCTTCTTACTTGAAGCCCCCGATGCGAAACACATCGCTCACTATGCTAACGGTAATTATCTTCGGGCATTGGAGTGCATTAGCATCAATGAGGATAAGAAAAGATATCATCAATATTTTGTCAACTATATGAGACAGGCATATACTGTGGCAAATCTTTCCTCGCGCGATAATCCGACTCAGAAATTTGACGCATTGAACTCTTTGAAAAATATTTCCGAAGAAATTGCTTCGCTTGGACGGGAAAAGCAGAAACAGTTTCTCAATTATTGTCAGCATATAATACGGGAAAATTACATTGCAAATATCCGGACTCCCGAACTCAATTACATGACTTCGGAAGAGGCTCAGTTTGCATTCAGATTTGCACCTTATCTCAATGAGCGAAACATTCTCTCTTTTTATGAAGAATTTGCTACTGCTGAAACACATATTGAGCAAAATGTTAACGCTAAGATGGTTTTCTTTGATTTAGCTCTGAAAACAATTGTATTATTAAAAAAATGATACCTTTGTGTTTATTCTAATATCTAACTCTATTAACGAATGAGCTTTAAATATATAAAGAAGGGTGGCTGTTGCATGAAAAAATGCGGTTGCACCTGTAAACAAGATAATAAATTGAATACTTACGACTGGTTATGCGATCTTCCGGAAGGAGTACGTGATAACGAGTTCGTAGAAGTTCAATTCAAAAATACACGTAAGGGCTATTTCCGAAATACGAATAATATATCTGTGGAAAAAGGTGACTTAGTTGCCGTTGAAGCGACACCGGGTCATGACGTCGGTACAGTTTCTCTGACCGGACCGCTGGTTCTTTTACAGATGAAAAAGCTCGGTATGAACCGTGATTCGGAATTAAAAAGATTATACCGCAAGGTCAGACCGGTCGATATAGAAAAGTATGAGGACGCAAAATCCCGGGAGCACGACACTATGCTGCGTGCCAGACGAATTGCAGAAGATTTAGGTCTGGATATGAAAATCGGTGATGTCGAATATCAGGGAGATTGTGGAAAAGCTATTTTCTATTACATTGCCGAAGGCCGTGTCGATTTCCGCCAGTTAATCAAAGTATTAGCTGAAGCTTTCCGTGTACGAATCGAGATGAAACAGATCGGAGCCAGACAGGAAGCAGGTCGTATCGGCGGTATTGGTCCATGCGGACGTGAACTTTGTTGTGCAAGCTGGATGACCAGTTTTGCTTCTGTTGCAACCGGCGCAGCACGACATCAGGACATTTCGCTCAATCCGCAAAAACTAGCAGGTCAATGTGCTAAATTGAAATGTTGTATCAACTATGAAGTGGATATATATGTAGAGGCACAAAAGCAACTTCCTTCTCGTGAAGTTGCACTGGAAACAAAGGAAGGTGTATATTATCACTTCAAAACGGATATTCTGAAAAGAGAGATTACGTATTCGAGTGATCCTGTTGTTCCGGCAAACTTAGTTTCTATCCCTGCTAAAAGAGCTTTCGAAATTATAGCCCTGAATAAAAGAGGTATCCGTGTTGATCAATTAGCCGAAGGAGAAAAAGTGGATGAACCACAACGCGAATTCCAGGATGGTGTTGGTGATGAAAGTCTGACTCGTTTTGACAAAACAAGAAAGAACAGAAGCAAAAACAGAAGCAAAAACAAACCGACACAGACGGAACAGGCATCGAAACCTCAGGTTTCACCTCAAGGATCAAATACGACACCTGCAGGACCTGTAAAACCTAAATTCAGACCAAATCCGAACAATAAAAACAATGGTCCGAAAAACGTTAAAGACAAGGATGCTGTAAAAGTTGAAGGTGAAATAAAAGTGAATCAGCAAAAACCTAAAACGGATGAGCAGAATCCAAACGGAGGGCAAAAGAATCACTCGCATAATAACCAAAGACGTAAGCATCACAAGCCTCAACAACCAAGAGAAGGTAAAGAAAATCCGAATACGTCACAACCGAAACCTAAGAATCATTCGAATGGTCCAGGAACAAATGAAAACAAAAATAAAGAGAAAAAATAATTTTCTATTATATCCGATAAAGGGGATGCTTTGCATCCTCTTTATTTGCTTTGGTTATGGCTGCCAGCCTAAGGAAGTATTCTTCCAATACCATTCTTTTGATCAGATGCAATGGGGCAGAAAGGATACTGTTATTTTCAATCAGCAGTTTGAAGACTCACTGAGAAAATATCCTGTTGTACTTGAAACACGTAAAGACGTCAAATACCCTTATAAAGATCTGTGGATAGAGGTAAAGATTATGGATAATGATTCCGTATGTATGCAGACTGACACAATTCATTTATTCCTGAATGACCGGAACGGAAAACCAATTGGAAAGGGCTTTGGAACACTCTATCAGCAAAGCGATACTATATTTCCACTTTTCCGCCCGTTAAACTCTTCAGTAAAAAGTTTCAGAATCCGTCATTTAATGGAAGATGAATTTCTATATGGTATTTCAGATATAGGTATCCATATAGATACCAGGTAAATAAAGAAAGGTTGTACTCTGTAACTGGAGTACAACCTTTCTTTATTTTATCTAAGTCTATTACTTATAATTGTTCTTTGATAAATTTATTCATTTCAGCTTCGTTCTCTTCGATTGAGTTCAAAAGTTTGAACTGAGCCACTGTTCTTACATGATTGTGCTCAGGATATTTAATTTTGTAGTAAGTATCCCCGTTCAGATAATCAGTCAGGAAACGAACTGTTTGCATATAAGTCAGCAATTTAGCTCCGTAAGGTAACATCTCAATTTCGATCGGCAATAAGAATGAACGAGCTCCTTCAATATATCCTTTCGCAAAAGAGCGGAAAATATCCATATCCACACTTACATTCTCTAAGTTCTGATCATCTTCTGCACCCGTATTACCTGCTGTACGGATAAAATCACCGAAGTCGGAAGTTACAAAGCCTGGCATAACAGTATCTAAATCGATCACACAAAGGACATCTCCATTCTCGTCAAACAGCATGTTATTTACTTTCGTATCACAATGTGTTATACGTTTAGGTAGTTTCCCTTCACGATAAAGAACCTCGGCTTTGCACATTTCCTCTGCACGTTTTTCAATCTCGTCAACCAACCATTGAACTGAATCTAAACGTTCAGCCTTATTTTCTTTCACTGCCACTCTGAAATCTTTCAAACGAGACTCCATGTTATGAAAGTTAGGGATTGTTTCGCCTAAAGTCCCTGCAGGAATATCTACAAGCATAGACTGAAATTTACCAAAAGCTTTCCCTGTCAGATAAGAAGATTCCGGATTAATTGTTTCTAAAGTACGGGAACGAGGAATCATAACAGTTACACGCCAATAGTTAGCTCCATCGAAATAGTATAATTTACCATCTTTTGCAGGAACAATCTGAAGGGATTTACGTTCGATATCTGTTTCGCCTGCTTCAGTAAGCTTACGTGTGATTTGCTCTGTTACGACTTTTATATTATTCTGTAGAAGTTCTACATCTTTAAAAATTGCATGATTTACGCGTTGGAGAACATAATCAGGTGTTTCATCTGATTCTGTTTTAACCAAATAAGTATCATTAATCAGACCACTTCCTAAAGGATTGATTGACTCGATATTCCCCTCAATATTAAATTTTAAAGCTATCTCTAATAATGGATTCATGACTGGTTTTTTTTAAGTGTTTTAGATATACTGATTTTATTAATAAATTCAATTCATAAAAAATAGCAACAGGCAGAAATACACATCTTACCTCCTGTGTTAATCTATTCTTTTTATGTTTTTCTCCGACCCCAAAATTAAACTGTTTTTTGTGATAATAAAATATTCGAAACATTTTATTTAAAGATTTCATTTTACAACTGTACAGAAATCCAATAATCCTACTTTATTTTATTCTGAGAAAATCAATCCAAATTATAAACAGAGATGCTGAATCGAGGAAACTGTATGATATACCACTACAATATAAAATAAATATTAATGATATCGAATCATACCTATCAGTCAAATTCACAAAAAGATTTTCAAAACAAACATTTATATAGCAAATCAAAAGCAGAAAAGATAAATTATAAGAAAAATAAGCAGGAGTAAATTAAATCAAAAGAAAAGAACTCATCCATTCAAAAAAAAGGAAAAGCACACATAAAAAACAAAGATTATAGAATTTAAAATAATAAAAAATAGCGGTTATCGAAGTTGATTCAGGTAATATAAAAATTATTTTTCTTAGATTCGCAAACTAATTAATAAACAGAATCACAATTTTAATACACAGTTCAATGAAAAGAAAAATTTTTGCTACGCTCTTATCATTATTCGTGTTCTCGACTATGGTGTTTGCCCAGTTGAGTGACCCTGTTAAATGGGCTTTCTCTTCTAAGCAAATCGGGGATACAGATATGGCAGAGATAACCATTACAGCAACAATTGATCCGGGATATCATTTATACTCGCAAAAAGCAGTAGAAAATGGACCTATTCCTACCGAGTTCAGTTTTGATAAAAGTAAGGACTTCGAATTAGTAGGTAAACCAAGCGAACCTAAAGGTATTACTACATTCCAGGAAGAATTTGGAGCAGAAGTAACTTATTTCGATGGTAAAGCTGTATTCGTGCAAAAAATAAAAATTCTTTCCGAAAAAGATTTTACGATAGGCGGATCATTTACCTATATGGTATGTAATGATGGTAGCTGTGTTCCATTTTTCGACAATCCGATATCTGTAAAAGTAAAAGGATATAAAGCTGCGAAAACAGAGGCCGTTGCTCCTGTTGAACCAATAACTCCTGTTGAAAAGATTGTAGAAACAGAAACTGTAACTATAACAGATGGCAAAGATACAACAACCGTATCTGAAACACAGACGATCGTTGAAACAGCTCAAAATGCAGAACCTGTAAAAGGAGAACAGGAGTCATTATGGAAATTCTTCTGGATTGCCTTTGCCGGCGGTTTTGTTGGTCTTTTGACCCCTTGTGTATTCCCAATGATTCCTATGACGGTTTCATTTTTCATTAAAAGTGGATCTAAAGGTAAACTTCAGGCTATCATATATGGTGTATCGATTGTTTTGATCTATACAATTTTCGGAACAATCCTGGCAATGGTGTTTGGCGAAAACTTTGCAAATCTGATGAGTACACACTGGCTACCTAACTTCTTGTTTGCAGGTATCTTTGTTGTATTCGCAATATCACTTTTCGGATATTTCGAAATTCAGGCTCCCTCATTCTTAGTAAATAAAAGTGTAGCGAACGAAGATAAAGGTGATTTTATCGGACCAATCTTCATGGCATTAACACTTGTTCTTGTATCCTTCTCTTGTACACTTCCGATCGCAGGAACTGTAGCAATCAGTGCTGTAGGCGGAGAAGTGATTCGTCCGATCGTCGGGATGGTAGGATTCTCTCTTGCCTTTGCTATTCCATTTACTTTTTTTGCATTCTTCCCTAAATTAATGAATAAACTTCCTAAATCAGGAGGATGGTTGAATTCAGTAAAAGTGTGTTTAGCCTTTGTCGAATTAGCATTTGCACTAAAATTCATCAACACACCGGACGAAGTTTATGGCTGGAGATTACTGGACCGTGAAATTTATCTGGCTGCCTGGATTGTTATCTTCGCTATGTTAGGATTCTATTTACTAGGTAAAATCAGATTTCCGCACGACAGTGAGACTCCGGTAGTAAAAAGCTGGTTCAGACTATTACTATCAATTATCACATTTACGTTTGTCGTTTACATGATACCCGGAATGTGGGGAGCTCCGCTTAATGCACTTTCAGGCTGGATGCCAAGCATTAAGAATCAGGATTTCAATATCGAGAAAACGATTCGTGAAATCTCTGTATCTGCTCCTAATACAACAAATACATCTGCATTCGAACTGTGCGAAAAACCTAAATACGCAGATAAACTATCTTTACCTCACGGTTTAAAAGGATATTTTGATTACGATCAGGCTTTAGCTTGTGCTAAAAAACTAAACAAACCGGTATTTTTAGATTTCACAGGTAAAGCATGCGTGAACTGCCGTAAAATGGAACAACAAGTCTGGTCTGATCCGCAGGTGCTTAAAACACTTCGAGACGATTTTGTGATTGCTGCATTATATGTCGATGAAAGAACAATTGAGCTTCCGCAAGACGAATGGTTTACAGATCGTAATGGTCGGGAAGCTAAATTATTAAGCCAGAAAAATGCGGATTTACAAATTACAAAATTTAAAGCAAACGCTCAGCCTTACTATGTAATTATGAATCCTGACGGAACGGTACTTACAAATGAGAATTTCGCTTTTGATCCAAATTCAAAGAAATTTCTGGAATTCCTGAATGAAGGACTAAGTAATTTCTCAAAAGAATAAACCTTTTAAGAATAAATAGGCTTCAGGACACTTCCTTATAGCCTATTTATTTTGTTATACAAGTAGAAAATTACTTTCAAGTCTATTTTTTACTCATGAAGTCCAAAAAAATAATCGATTAGAAATTGGCACAATAAAAAAAATATTACATTTGCACCAAGTCATTGGTTATTTCGACAAATTCAAACCGAGAAATATAATACTAAACAATATGGAAATAAAAAAATCACCCAAAGCAGATCTTGAGAGCAAGAAATTAATCTTTGTTCTTTTAGGTTATGTATTCATTCTTGCGGTTATTTTCGTAGGATTTGAATGGACAAACAAAGACGTAAAGAAAGCTAACATGGACGGTGTTTCTGATATCTTTGTTGAAGAAGAGTTGATTCCTATTACTGAGCAATTGGAAACTCCTCCCCCACCGCCACCTCCGGTACAAGAAGTAGTTGTTGAAGAAATTACAATTGTTGACAACGAAACTAAAGTTGAGAATGTAGAAATTCAATCAACAGAGGATGATAAAGATAAAAAGGTTGAAATCGTGTTTGCTCCTCCTGTTGTAGAGGAAGAAGACCCGACAGAACACCAAATCTTTACAGTTGTAGAAAAAATGCCTCAATTCCCGGGTGGAGAAAGCGAACTTCTAAAATTTATTTCAAAAGCAGTTAAATATCCGGTAATTGCACAAGAAAACGGTATTCAAGGTCGTGTTATCTGCTCGTTCACTGTGAATAAGGACGGTAAAGTAGTAGACCCTGTCGTAGTTAGAGGTGTTGACCCTTCTCTTGACAAAGAGGCTATCCGAGTTATCAATACCATGCCTGCATGGACACCCGGAATGCAACGCGGTAAAGCGGTACGTGTAAAATACACACTTCCGATTAACTTCAGACTACAATAAGAAATTTATTATAAAAAGAGGCTACCATTTGTGTAGCCTCTTTTTATTTGCACCCAACCCCAAGAATTATGAATACGCAATTTGAAACACTTCTTTCAGAAGTTAATAGAAAAATATCAGACATACAATTTGACTCTGCAGCAAAAAATCTTTATGCACCAATCGGCTACACTCTAGATTTAGGCGGCAAAAGAATACGACCAGTATTAACTTTAATGTCAAATTTAATGTTTGGAGGAACAACCGAACAAGCTATTTCAGCCGCACTCGCTATTGAAATATTCCATAACTTCACACTGCTGCATGACGACGTGATGGATCATGCCGATATTCGTCGAGGCAAACCAACCGTACATAAAAAATGGAATGAGAACACTGCTATTCTATCCGGTGATGCGATGCTTATAGTAGCCTATCAATACTTAGCCGGAACAAATCCTCAAAAGCTTCCTGCTGTACTAAATGTGTTTTCCAAAA
>JBOFIZ010000523.1:0-1860 GCA_051650425.1 Bacteroidales bacterium | reverse complement strand
GAACCGATATGCTTAAGAGATTAGCAATACTGATTTTACTGGGAATAATGGTGTTTCTTTCCGGCTGCACCAAAGAAGATACAGATGATTGCGTTCAGGGAATTCAATTAAGATTTACTTATACGCTGAACAATCAGCAAACGAATCTTTTTGGAGCAAAAGTCGGTATGGTAACAGTTTATGTATTTGATCAAGCCGGAAAATATGTAGATACTTTTTCAAGTAAAGGCGTAGTCTTATCAAACGATTACGTAATGACCTTACCACTTAAGAGCGGGCAGTACAGTTTCATTGCTCTCGGTGGAGATTTGTTAACTTACAGAGTGGGAGAGATGTTTGATTCACAAACTCATAAATTTGCTCCCGAATTGATTAAAGGGAAAACTTCAATAGAAAATTTTGCTTTTTTACTGGATGATAATCCTCCTTCAGATCAGCCAATTATTTTAACTGATGAGCTATCTCATTTATTTTATGGCAAGTTGACTGACTTTATTGCGCCCTCGGGGAAAATATCCAGTGCAACGATCGATCTGATGAAAGATACGAAAACAATTAATGTGCATATTATCGGAGTCTCTTATTTAGAAACATTGACAAGGGGTTATAATGATACTCGTACCGATTTTACAAGTTTCTTTGATTTGAATGTTAAGTCAAAAAACGGCAGATACGAATATGGTAATAACATTGATGAGTATGCGCATCCTCTATTATATAAATTCAGACAACCTGTTTTATCAAACGATACACTCAAAACAAACACGCGGGTACTTCGTCTGATGGCAGAGAATGATTTGTCTGAGCTTCATATTTCTTATCCGGGTAATGATTCATTTTACTCAGTAAACATGGTAAGTGAAATAAAGAAAAATCCTCAATATATTGTTCAGGAAGACTTTGACCGGGAGGATGAATTTACCTTTGAGATAAAAATTGACCCTAGTTTAAATGTCACCATTTCAATTAATGGCTGGGTTATTCAATCAATAGTTCCCAACAAATAGATCAATTAGTCAATTATGAAAAAGAAGATTCTAAATATCGGTATTCTGTTGATATTGCTCGTTGGTAGTATTATTGGCTGTACGGCAGAAAGAGATGATCCAAAGGGTATTCAATCGACTGATGATGTGCAGATTTCGGTTGACAGTAGAGCTGTAATTGGCGGTGTTTATGATGGTGTAACTATTTCACATGTCAGAATGATTATTGCAGATCAGGCATCAGGGATAATTCTTCAGAATAATAAAACCTCCGATCAAAGCTTAAAGCCTGACCCGAATGCGAATGATAAATTTCTGATAACGGTCAAACCGGGAGAATATACTGTAATGATTATTGCTAATGAAGCACCTACATTGACTACCGAAATTAATGCTTGCAAATTCTTGCAAACAGTCAGAGATATAATTGTTGTGGAAAGTGACTATTCTTCGTTGACGGAGAGTAATATGATGCTGACCGGTGAGAATCAGATCCAGGTTATACAGAATTCAGATGCAGATCCAATGGGTCAGGTTGCTGTAAGAGGGACTAACGGATCTTATGGCACTTTTGCAACCTACTATACTGCTGTTCTGACAAGGATATTGGCTAAAGTGTCTTTAAAACTGGCAAAAGCAGCCACAGTTACTGAAAACGTTTTAGTAACCCAGATCTGGCTGATGCATATACCGAAGCATTTCCATATAGGGGGAGCGCACTATGCAGAAGTTGAATTTGAAAATAAACAAATCCCGTTATTGAATGCTCCGATAGCATTGACGACTGCAAAACAGGATTTATTTAAGGATGTACTGATAAGAGAAAATATTTTTACTCCGGTAATGGATGAGTCAAAAGCAACTTATGTATTAA
>JBOFIZ010000522.1:0-5328 GCA_051650425.1 Bacteroidales bacterium | reverse complement strand
GCGAAAACACAAATACGTATTGCGCAGCTGGAAAAACAGTCTTTGGAGTTAGCTTTAAAAGCAGATATGAGCAATTTGTGGATGGCTTATACAAACAATCTCATGCTTCTTCGTCAGGAATGTCAGAACGTAGAAACAGCTAAAGAGTATCTTGAGATTGCAATGGAAAGGTATAAATTAGGAGATCTTTCAGGTATTGAACTGCGTGAAGCTCAAAATAGTTTACTGGCAGCTGAAGAACGTCTCTCTACAGCCGAATATGAAACAAAAGTTTGTGAGATTTCTCTGATGCAGCTAAGTGGAGATATCCTACCCTTCTTATATCAGGACTAAGGGATAACTCTGGATTTTGAAACTATATTATCAGAAATTCAGATTAGAAATAAAAAAGATCCGTGAAGCGATATACCTCACGGATCTTTTTTATTTCGGTATTATTTACTCATTTCATCATGCAAAGCATTAAATACATCACTATAGATCTCTGCATTCTTATCTTTTAAAGGATAATCTTTTGCCGGAAGAGCTGCAATGATTTTTAATCCCTGAACAGTCTTACATTCAAAAACTTTTCCGCAAACAGTCTGGAAAACTTTTCCATTTACCGGTTGATAGTATGGAGGTTCTGAATTCAGACCAACCTGACGTGGCTGCGCTCCATAAACAAACTCTTCCGAACCTTCATAGAATCCAAGTTTTTGCAACCAGTAATTTGTTTGCAAAGACATTGCCACTACATATTCGATTGAAGGATTCTCCTGCAAAATCCATTCTACATGCGACAAACCGCGAACAGCTTTCTCTGATGGAATCAACACACGTTTTCCTTTAGGCGACTGCTCTACATAATCGTTACAAAAATTCGTAAAGTAGTATTCTTCCGGTTTGTATTTACCTCCCGTCAGATAGGTTATATAATCAAATAAGTTACGAGCTTCCACATTGCGGCTACGTTCTCCGTGATCTTCCGGAAAACTACGAAAAAAATAATCAGCGAACATTACCACTTTAGGTACAGTTTCTGACCATTGTAAATTAGAATCTTCTCCGATTACCAAAACTTTGGCAGCCGAAGCAGCCTTCAAATCTTTTGATCTCATTATTTTGAGTTTTATTTGTATTGAAACGACAAAGATACGCAAACCTCTTAGTTTAAATTGCTTATTTATATTTATTTAATGCCGTATTGCGTATCTTTTTATAGTTATTCTATACTTATAGTGACTCGAAATAAGCTACCAGACTGTCATCAGTTTCCAGATTAAGTTTCTTTCTTAACCGATAACGGGCCATATTTACCGTTTTCGGATTTGACTCTATTAGCAATGCTATTTCTTTACTAGACAAACCTATACGTAATAGTGTAGCAAGGACAATCTCATTTTTAGACAAGTCTTCATGAGCTAATTTTAATCTATCCAGGAAAGCCTGTTCATTCTTATTTATTTCATTGATAAACAAATCTGTTTTTAGCTCTTTCTCCCGGAAACCTTTAATCAATCCTATGACCGATTTTATTCTTATCTTTGGATCTTCAACTGATTTTTTTTGAGCTTCCTGAAGCATGGAGAGTATGTTATCTAATAGCTTATCCTTACTCTTGATAAAGTAAACTAAATCTGTCATTTCTTTCTTCGAAATATTCAGGATTTCAGTCTGATTCAAAATTACATCCTCTTTATGATCTAATTGCTTTTTAAGCTCCACTTTTCGCTTCTTCTCATTTTCAGCAGTTTCAATAAGCCTGTTAACTCTATGCAAATGATAATTTCTTATGATCAGTAAAATAATTATTATCGTGAGAATTATGATTACAAAAAACACAAAAGCTCTTTGTCGTGCTGACTTCAATTGCAAATCCTTTTTTTCAAGATTAAGAGTATGAACAATTTGTTTTCTTTTATATGCCTCTTCTTCTATTTGCTGTACTTTATCTACTGAATTTATTAATTCATTGATACGTTCTATTTCTTTATAATCCAAATAAGCTTCCTTATATTTATTCTGTAAAACCGCAAGCTCCGCAGAATAAGTCAGATTATCTCTTTTGATTGTATTAGCATGCAATGAATCAGCTAAAGACATCGCCTCGTTCAAATAAGTTTTAGCCTTATCTAATTCGCCTAATCGGATGTACAGCAAACCCATATTATTATAGTTCTCTGCGAGTGTCCATTTATTCCCATATTTCATATTATATGAGATTGCATCATTCAGCTTATGAATTTTTTCTTCCTCATTTCCCGGAATTGCAGTTAAATTATTCGCTAATATATAAATTCCTTCTTCGTTATTCATTTTTTTATGAATATACAATGACGAATCCATAGCTTGTTGTGCTTTTTCATATTCCTTCTCTTGTGCATAAATTAATCCTCTTAAATTTAAACACCAACTTATTCCTACTGCATCTTCAAATTCTTTAAAAATTTTATATGCCAGATCATTAAACACATGCGCTTTATAATAATTCTCTAGACTTAAATACATAGATGCCATATTTATATTAAAATCAGCTACACCAAAAGCATCATCGTAATTAATATAGTTCTCTGCATCCATGTATGATTCCAATGCCAAGTCATAATTTCCATTTACTGAGTAAACGGCACCCAGTAATACTTTGGTCTCAAATAACAAAGATTTATTTTTCAACTCTTCTGCTTTTTCAACAGCAGAATCTGCATATTTTATTGCTTCCGAAGGATGCTGATACATATGATTCCTTGCCTGCTTAATCATTTCCTTTACATCTGTACTCTGATGAGCCAGAATAGCTTGACTGGGAATGATAATCTGTAAAATTGCTATTAATAATATCGACTTCATTTATTAATCTTTTTGACTTTATACGAAACTATTCTTGCAAACGACATCTTATATTCTGTATTTGTAACTATGTAACTACTTTAACCGGTAATACATCTCTAATAACAACAAAATCACATAGTTTCAAAGTAACTAACTAAATTCTCATCTGTATCCAGACTTAATTTTTTCCTTAAGCGATATCGAGCCATGTTTACCGTTTTGGGATTTGAGTCAATCAATAACGCAATTTCTTTACTTGATAAACCAATTCTCAATAATGTCGCCAATATAATTTCATTTTTAGATAAATCTTCATGGGCTACTTTTAATCTTTCCAGAAAGGCTTGTTCATGTTTATTAATCTCATTAATAAACAAATCTGTTTTAAGCTCTTTATCTTTAAAATTCTTGATTAGAGCAACTATTGATTTAATTTTCACCCTTGGATCGTCTGCTGTTTTCTTTTGAGCTTCCTGAAGCATTGATATGACATTATCTAACAGTTTATCCTTACTCTTGATAAAATAAACTAAATCTGTCATTTCTTTCTTTGATATATTCAGTATTTCAGTCTGATTTAATATTACATCTTCTTTATGCTCCAGCTGCTTCTTTAGTTCAGATTTTTTCTGTGTTTCATTTTCAACATGTGAAATTAATCTATTTACCTTCCGTAAATGATAAATCCGTATAATAAGTATTATTATTATTATCAGGAATCCACACGATAAGAATACGATTAGTTTCTCTCGTCTGGCAACTCGTAAATCATTCTCATTCTGTGCTATTTTGCGTAAATGTTTTAACTGACGCTTTTTAAAAGTACCCTCTGCAATCCTTCGTATATTACTTAATGAATATATTTGATTGTAGATCGAATCTAAAGTTAAACGAATACCATATGCCTCTTCATAATTCTGTTCCTTAACAGCAATTTCATTAAGTAACAACAAATTATCTCTTATTATAATATTTGCATGCAACGAATCTGCTTTTGCTTTTGCTACACGTAAACAATATCTAGATTTTACAAAATCATTTTTTCGGTAGTAAGCCAACCCCAGATTATTGTAATTTTCAGCAAGGACCCATTTCATATCATTTAATTCACTGAATCTGATTAATTCATTCAGCATTTCGATATGTGTGTCTTCATCTCCGGGTATCAAAGTCATATTATTAAGAATAATATTGATATGAATTTGATTGTTTAATTGCTTATGAAGATACAAAGCTGAATCTAATGCTACCTTCGCCCGACTATAGTTACACTGCTTTATCTCAATTAATCCTCGTAGATTTAAGCACCAGGCCATGCCTACCGAATCATTCATCTGATGATAAGCGTTTAGCGATTCATCATTCATATCATGAGCTTTACTAAAATCATTCAGATGATAATACATGGAAGCCATATTTATATTAAAATCGGCAACAGTAAATGAATCATTCTGATCCAGATAATCTTCGGCATCCAGGTAAGATTCTAAAGCTAAATCAAAAATACCACTAAGACTATAAATAGAACCTAGCAACATTCTCGTTCTGAATATAAGAGATGAATCATTGATATTAACAGCGATCTGATGAGCCTGATCTGCAATTTGCAGAGCTACCAAAGGATTTTTATACAAATGTGCACGCGCCTCCATCTTTAGCACTTCTATATTATCGTCTTTTTCTGAAAAACAAAAAGCTTTGACTGACGTAAACAATAGTATTATTCCTAATATATATAATCTAAACATATCGTATTCACTCTATTTATAAATCGCAAACAAAGATAGTTTGCTTATTTAAAGTATCCAATAAAGATTCAATTTGTATCTAAAACAGGACGAACTTGTGTTCCGAATGTTCGATACACATAATAATCAGAGTCCTTATAATTTATTAACTTCCCATTATCACCATAAAAATAGGCACAATAACCATTTGCTAAATCTGATGGATTACTTGATGTCCAATATAGGGTGTGGGTTCCTTTGTAAATTATTCTCCCGTGGGAGAAATAATAATATCCGGTTGCGGGAAACCAATATTTATCCGATATCAGCATACCTCCTTCTGCTTTACTATCAGAGAAGGATAACCACTTTGTATCTATCTCCGAAAATATATCGTTCCCATTACCCCAGTTTAATCGCCATCCATAAGGAGAGGGATCAAAAACTGTTTTCTCATGCTTCTGTAAGCTTCCGTTTATTTTATTCCATCTTATTGCTGATGGATCAGAACACCAATCATAAGAGTCTTTTTGACCAACTATAAAAGTTAATGGATTCTGTAATGATTGAGCTACAGAGTGTTTTATTTCTGTTTTCTTAATCCGTTCTCCTACTTCAGGATTCATCAAAGTAAATATAGTTGAATCTACGGGAAACGGATCTTTTCTACCCCATTGATAATATAATCCATAATGCTTAAGTCCTTCCGATTGTGTGATAGAAGAAGAAATTAGAGCTAATGTTTTCGCCCCCATATTCCGATCCAGATAAACTCTTAAGACTCCGCCAA